>DATKXK010000019.1 GCA_035529075.1 Acidobacteriota bacterium
GCAAACAGAACTGCCCCGCTGTCGTATCTCAAATCCCGGCCCATGTGTTGAAGGCTGTCCCTGTGCATGTAGAATATTTCTATAGTGAACAGCGTATCAGGAGCAACCGCATCGTCAGGGAAAGGGTCGCAGTATGGTGTCACACACCTGTCATCCAGTGTCGACGGCTTGACTCTATCTAAGACAAGTACGAATTCCCAACCGGCCCGACTGGCCTCGCAGCCAGCATAATAGTATTTGGTATAGGTGCAACCACTCAGAAACAGAAAACAGGTGGTCAGAAGTATCACCTTCAACCGCTGCCCGGTGATCGAGCCAATACGATCGCCTTTCACCGTACTACCCATATCCCCTTCCTCGGCAGACGCCGTTTTCGCATTGCATGACCGGTGTGGCACACATCCTTAGTGTCGGGTTTCTCACCCGCTTTCAGCAGGTTCGGAACCCGACCTACGTCAAGAACGTTAATCTCTTCATATGCGGTAGGTCGGGTTCGGAGCGGCCCTCGGCCGCGAGAAACCCGACACCGTTCCCTCGGCAACCGTCATCATCGTAGGTCCGGTTTCGAACCCGAGCTGCGTTCACAGGTATCAGCCCCGCTGTGGAACCCCGGTGTGACAAAGCTCGAATATAGATAGCCCGGTCGGGATTGGCAAGCAGAACTACCGCCGGTCTCCGGCAGGCGTCCGGCAGACCCGCAGCCGGCGTGTCCGCGTTCGCAGGATAGCGGGGGTGCAGCGGCTTTGGTCGGGTCGGACGTCCAATACTGTCCGTAAACGGACAAATTCACCGTTCTGAGAAGAAAGTCTGAACACAACGCAACTTCTGGAGCAACATCACGTCACTAAGGGCGGACTTGATAGGTCAGGTAGTTGGTGTCGTACATGTTTACAACCACGCCGAAACGCGGAGGGGAGTGCTCTGATGAGACGCGCATCGCTGATGATCGCCTGTCTGGTCCTGTTCACGCTGATCTGCACCGGCCTTGTCCTTGCCGACGAGGCGACAACTGAAGAACGCGTAGTGCCCGAAGTGCGGGCCAATCGTATCAATCCCCAGCCACCCGACATCGATGGTGACCTCGATGATGAGGCCTGGAAAAGCGCGAAAGTCGAGTTTGCCCGGGGTTTTACCCAGCACGATCCGGACGAGGGATCGGCAGCCACGGAATCGACGCTGGTCGCGGTGCTGTATGATGACGATGCAGTTTACTTCGGGTTCTGGTGTTATGATTCGGAACCCGACAAGATTGTCCGCAAGCTGGTGCGTCGGGACCGCGAGTCCGAGTCCGACCAGCTCGAGGTGCGCGTGGACCCGTACCATGACCACCGGACCGGCCGTGGATTCAATGTGAGCGCGGCCGGGGTGCAGCAGGACTACCGCATATATAATGACGGTTGGACAGACCAGTCCTGGGACGGCGTCTGGGAAGGTGCCACGAAGGAGCAGCCGTGGGGTTGGACAGCCGAGATGCGCATTCCGTATCATTGCCTTCGCTTTGCGGCCAAGGACGAACACGTTTGGGGAGTGGACTTCGTTCGTTATGTCTGCCGCAAAAATGAGGAAGTGCATTGGGCATATGTTCCCACGTCGGAAAGCGGGTTAACCTCCAACTTCGGGCATCTGACGGGTCTCCGTGAAATCACGCCCGCGCGGCACGTGGAGGTGCTTCCGTACGTCGTTTCCAGTGCCGAGACGACACCTAAGAGCATCGGCAATCCCGACGGCCGCGACCTGGTTTCCAACACCGGTTTTGACTTCAAGTATGGCCTGTCATCCAGCCTGGTGCTGGACGCTGCGATCAATCCGGATTTCGGGCAGGTGGAGCTCGACCAGCCGGTCCTGAACCTGTCCAGCTATGAGACCTATTTTTCCGAACGGCGTCCGTTCTTCGTTGAGGGCGCCAACCTCTTCGAAACCGACTTCGGGCTATTCTACTCGCGGCGGATAGGCCGCTCTCCGCAACGTGATGTTGACGATCCTGAGTTCGATTACTACAGGTCTTATCCGAGGTCTACGACCATTCTCGGCGCCGCCAAAGTCACCGGTAAGCTGGCCGGCAGGACGTCAATCGCCCTTCTCACCTCCGTTACGCAGCGTGAGAAGGCCGAATACGCGGCCGTGACGAATCTGGCTATCGACACTATGCTCGTCGGCGAGGAGCTTCACATGGACACGCTGTCTGCGGACACGGTGTTGCGCAAAGGGGTGGTGGAGCCGGAAGCCGGCTATACCGTTCTCAGGGTGAAGCAGGACGTGTTCGAGAATTCCAGCGTCGGTGGAATGATCACGATGGCGAACCAGGACGGCACGCGTCCGGCCACGTCCGGCGGGGTCGACTGGCGACTTTTTGCGTTCAACGGCGGCTGGCTGGTGCGCGGTCAGGCGATCCTCAGCCGAGGGGACGGCAGTGAAACCGGCTATGGGTTTAACGCGGCAATTGAAAAGGTGAGCGGAGAGCATATTCGTGGATCGGTGGGCACAACCATTAAAGACCCGAAGCTTGACGTTAACCGGCTCGGTTATACTGCGCGCGCCAATACCCGGAGGGTATGGGGATGGATGCAGTACCGCACGAAGAAGGATTGGTGGATTGTCCGCAACAGTTATAACAACGTCAACGCCTGGTCCTCGTGGAACTACGACGGTATCAATTACGAATTGGGTGGCAACTTCAACAACTGGATCGATTTCACCAACAACTGGGGGCTGGGCACCACCTTCTCCGTTCAAGCGGAGAAGTACAGTGACCGGGAGACGCGCGGCAACGGTGTATGGGTGTGGCCGGAGTACCCGACGTTTGCCGGCTACTTTGATCTGGAGACCGACAACCGCAAGGCCGTGTCCTTCCATGTTGCCCCAAGCATGGGTACCGACCGAGGCGGCACCTGGTGGTCAAACCACTTCTGCACCCATTACCGTCCGCGCAGCAACCTGGAATTCGGCCTCGGAGCCACTTACCACCGTACGAACAACGGCACCATCTGGGTGACGAACGTCGGTGACAGGTCGCTGTTCGGGGATCTTGACAAGGACCAGATTTCACTTAGCGCGTCGGCCGGTGTTGTTCTCAACAGGAACCTGACGCTCCAGTTGTCGGCCGTGGGACTTATCGCCGGGCTTGACTACGGCAACTACCGGTATTACGAGGGTGATAATGAATACTCCGATCCCGTAGCGGGGGTTGATGCTGACTACAATTACTCGGCGCTGAACTCCACCATGCTGATTAGGTGGGAGTATCATCCGGGCAGCACGCTGTACCTGGTCTGGACACGGGCGCGTTCCGAGGTTGCCGGCGATGTCAACGATCTCGATTTCTCGCGCGATTTTGAAAGGTTCTTCTCGCGCGGCTCCGAGAATCTGTTTCTGGTCAAGACCAGCTACTGGCTGAACATTTAGGCCTGGGCGTTCCCTCGGGACCAGACGGAAACCTGATGCCCCTGTCCGCGTACGGGCAGGGGCATCGTCATGACTACTGGTCAGCCGGAGGCTTGACCGGCGACCACTCGCCGAAAGCCTCCGCCACGATCTTGCATCTTCCGGTTGAAGTCCACACCTCGTTGGCGTTGTAACCCCATGCAAGGTACTCCGACCCGCCTCCGCCGGTGGTGGTGATGAGAAACCGATTGTTCAGGTGTCCGAAATAGTCCGCTCTGGTCGAGGGCGACTCGGAATCGCCGCCGGACGGATCCACCGGCATCCAGCCATAGCCGGGCAGGTAAACCTCGACCCAGCGGTGGTAGACGTCGTCCCACGATGCGTCGTCCCCCCGGATGACCACCGATCCGGCGTAACGTGCCGGGAGACCGGCGGCGCGACACATGGATATGTACACGAAAGTGTACTCGGAGCAGGAACCGTTCCCGCGTTCCAGGACGGTGGGGGCGATGTTCCAGCCGCCCACGCGTTCATATTCCAGGTGCTCGATCAGGTAGTTGTATATCTTCCGCGCGATCCAGTACGGGTTAGTTTCATCGCCGAGCGCGGCCTTGAGCGCCTTCTGGATGATGGGATTGTCCTTTGAGAACTTGGTATCGTCGATTAGATAGGCCTCTCGGATCTCCGGCGGTATGTCGTCCAGTTTGCCGACTTTGTCGGGAAAGACGAAGTATCGCGTCTCGTACAGTTTTGCTTCGGCCAGCATCGTCACGTTGGTGAACCGGGCCGGCCCCAGGTCGGTAAAGCGGAAATGGGCGACTTTCTGTCCCCACTTGTCGGTCAGGATGTCCTCGGGCTCCGGATCGAACGTCACCGGCCCGACCAGTTCCTGGTTGTCGAGGTTGTGAGGCACGGCCAGGTAGACGTCGAGCGTGTTGAGCGTGCCGGGGCCGTAGTTCCTGACCTGGTGAACAAACTCGACCTGTTCGTGTTTTTCGTTCGACCGCGAAAGCTTCGTGCCGTCGTCGACGACGAGCTTGTAGATCAGGTCGGTTTCGTAGTCGACGCTCCACAAGTTTGCGCCGTCGTAAGTCAACCCGGCGCCGTGCGGCCCGGGGGCCTTGAGGCTGACAATGACGTCCCCCTTGTCCGGGGTGACCATGTAGATCATGTCCTTGTATCGGTCCGAAACCCAGAGGTACGTGCCGTCATAGGCCAGGCCGCCCGGGTGGGATGACGGTGCGGGAATCGATACGATGGTGGTGCCGTCTTCGCTGCTGATCTGATGGATCTGGTCGCCGCCGTCGTCGGAAATCCACAGGTACCCGTCCCCCCAGGCCAGATCACCGGGGGCCGAGATCGGGCAGTAAATCGTCTGTTCCACGATCCGCGTTTCGGGGTTGATGGCAAAGATGAGTCCCTCGCCGCCGTCCACGCACCAGAGGCGCGCCCCGTCCCAGGTCAGCCCGACCGGTATGTATCCGGGCGCCGGCAGGGAGTCCACCACCTTGCCGTCCGCCGGTGTGATCTTGTAAATCATGTCACTCTTCCGGTCGGCGTTCCACAGGTACGTGCCGTCGAAACACAGTCCCTGCGGGCAGCTGAGCGGTACGGGGAAAGTCTGCACCGTGTCGCCGGGGGCGGCGAAGCCCACCTGCCCAAACAGCAGGGCGCACAAGAGCATGCACCCGGTACTGATCGTTCTATGCATCAAAGCCTCCTCCTGGTTGGTTCGGTCGATTTCAACCCTTTCCTGGGAATGTCAGTGTATGCCTGCAGCGTCTACAATTCATGGCAATGGCGGCCTCGGCGGGATGCTCGTACTCGTGGCACGAGTCCATTAAGTTAGCAGAATCACCCGGCATGTCAAGTCAAAGCCGGGGATTCGACGGCGTCGAGGTAAGCAGAATCGCCGGTGGGGGAAGGGCCGGGCGGCCCGCGGGGAGCCGTAATAAATGTGGACTGAAGGCACCAGAACGGGACCGGGGAGCACCGATTTTGTTAAAGATCGGTTGACAGAACAAACCGAAACCTGTTATTTTCGTGGTCCAAATAGCCGTTCAGTCGCGGGTTAGTGCCGCACTGGGATAATACTGAAGGAGAGCGTAACTGTGAGTCCTCTCGTTATCGTCATCATTGCCGTCGTGATCGTGGTCGCGGCGATTGTCGTAGTTGTCCTGAAGAACTACCGGAAAGTGGGGCCCAACGAGGTGCTGATCATCTCGGGTGGCAGAAAGCGCACGGTGACTCTGCCCGATGGCGCGACGCGAGAGGTGGGGTACAGGTTCCGGATTGGCGGAGGCACGTTTGTCAAGCCGTTTATCGAGCAGGCCGAGATTCTGCCTCTGGAGATAATCCCCATGGACATCCAGGTGGCTGATGCCATCTCGACAAATGGTATTCGCTGCACTTTCAAGGGTACGGCGGAGGTCAAGATTGCCGGAGACGAGGGCTCCATTCACCTTGCCGCTGAGCAGTTCCTGGGCAAGCCGCTGACCGATATTCGTGACGTGGCGCTTCGCACGCTGGAGGGATCGACGCGGGCGCTGATCGGTACTATGAACCTTGAATCCATCAACAGGAACCGTAAGGACTTCGCCGGCAAGGTATTCCAGGACGTTAGCGCCTATTTTACCAACATGGGTCTCAAACTCCTGTCGTACAACCTCAAGGAGATTACTGACCCCTCCGGCTACCTGGAAGCCCTTGGCAAGCCGCGCATCGTCGAGGCCCAGCGCGACGCCGAGGTAGCCGAGGCACAGGCTGCCCGCGACGCTATAATCAAGTCGGCCGAGGCAAAAAAGGAAGGGGACATCGCCAAGATTCTCGCCGAAACGAAGGTTGCTGAGGCTCACCAGGATTCTGAATCGAAACGGGCTGAGTTGCAAAAGGAACTCAATCGCAAAAAGGCCGACGCCGACTTCGCATACGAACTCGAACGCCACAAGCTTAACCAGGAGCTGAAAGCTGAAGAGGCCAAAGTAAGGCTCATCGAAAAGGAATCGGCTATCGAACTGGAGAAGCGGGAAATCGAGCGTGTGGAGCAGGAGCTTCAGGCCAGAGTTCGTAAGCCGGCCGAAGCGGAACAGTTCCGCGTGGAAGCCGAGGCCAAGGGCATGGCCGAGGCCAAACGGATTCAGGGGCTGATCGAGGCCGAACTGATCGAAAAGGTGGGTGAAGCCGAAGCTGACGCGTTGCGCAGGAAGGGGGAGTCATGGAACAGCTATTCTCAGCCGGCCCTGCTTCAGATGATATTCGAAAAGCTGCCTGAACTGGCCAGGGAAATGGCCGCACCCATGTCAAAAGTTGACAAAATCGTGCTGGTCTCAAGCGATGGCAAGCTGGGGACTTCCAAGATTACCGGTGAGCTGGCGGCGATGATGAGCCAGTTGCCCACAGTGGTCAAGGAACTATCCGGGTTCGACCTGGAGGGCTGGCTGAAAAAGCTGGCTGACGGGACGAAGCAGGAGAAAGCCAGGGTGTCAGGCAAGCCGTCGACGACGAGCAATCCGGACAAGGGATAAGCGATGATTTCCAACAGGATCGGCCGGCTGGAGCTATCCCCCACCCTTCGTATCAACGCCAAGGCCAGGGCCATGACGGCCGAGGGAATTGACGTTATTGATTTTTCCGTGGGGGAACCGGATTTTCCGACTCCGGCCGATATCAAGGATGCCGGCAAGCAAGCCATTGACGCCGACTTCACCAAGTACACCGCCAACGACGGGATCCCCGAACTCAAGGACGCTATCAGGGCGAGGATGAAGGCGGACCACGGGCTGGAGTACGGCCGCAATGAAATAATCGTTTCCTCGGGGGCCAAGCAAAGCCTGTACAACCTGTTTGTCTCGATTCTCAACCGGGACGAGGAGGTGGTCATTCCGGCCCCATACTGGGTTTCTTACCCCCAGCAGGTGCTGTTGGTCAAGGGCAAGCCGGTAATCGTCCGGACGCGAGAGGAGAATGGTTTTCGCATCACGCCGGAGGAGTTGAAGGCCAACATCAACTTCAACACCAAGGCCCTGATATTGAACAATCCCAGCAATCCGACCGGTTCGGCGTACACCCGTGACCAGTTGCTGGAACTCTGCGAAACTGCGGTCGCCGAAGGCTTGCTGATCGTAGCCGATGAAGTCTACGAGAACATCATTTACGACAGCTACCGGTTTTATTCCGTGGCGTCGCTCGGGGACAAGATCAGGGAGAAGAGCGTAATTATCAACGGCGTCTCGAAATCATACTCCATGACGGGTTGGCGGATCGGCTACGCGGCCGGGCCGCGCGAGATCATCGCGGCCATGAACATCGTGCAGTCTCACACCACCTCCAACGCCAACTCGATTGCCCAGAAGGCCGCGGCGGAGGCGCTTTCGGGTCATCGGGCTGAGATCAATCGCATGGTGGCGGAGTTTCAGACCCGCCGCAACTGCATGCTGGCCAAACTTCGGCGCATACCGGGCATCTCGTGCTACGAGCCGCAGGGGGCGTTTTACCTGTTTCCGAACGCCTCGACTTATTACAACACCGAACACGGTGGTATGAAGATACGCAACTCGTACGGCCTGGCCTACTACCTGCTCAAGGAGGCGGGCGTAGCCGTCGTGCCGGGCAGCGCGTTTGGTGCCGAGGAGAATATCCGCCTGTCGTACGCGACGTCGATGGACAACATCGAGGAAGGTACGGAACGGATTATAGAGGCCATGTCCAGGCTGAAGGAGTCGCCGAAGTACAAGCGGGTCGCACTGCAGAACGTCATGACCCATCCTCGCGCAGCCACCAAAGCCGAGACGGCCGTATCGCTCGAGGAGCGGGATGCGCTCGTGCAGGAGGCCGAGGCGGCCCTGCCGTATGACCGCTATTTCGAGTGGAACGCCAACATCAACGGCATCATTATTCAACTGCGAACCAACGTCCCGCACCTGTATGACTTCTGGGTCGAGAACTGGTACCCGGCGCAGTTGGAATCCGACCTGGAACCGCACGGGGTCATCTACGCGGTCGATGGTGTTCCCGGGCGAACGCCGTACGCCTACTACAACCCCGACATGAAGACGGCGGTTCTGTTCAACACCTCGTACTATGGGCAGGTCCGGAACTGGGCGCTGGCCATGGTGGCCCAGGCAAGTGAGCGCCTGCTTGACGTGCACGGGGTCCGGGCGGCGTGCGTGGACTACGGCGGTCTCGGCCTGGCGCTCATCGGTCCCAAGGGACTCAAGCGGGGTTCGACCTTCTTCAGGCTGCTGGAGGATGACGATGCGCGGTTTCTCACGAACGACTGGGCTTTTGTGCGCTACCGTGGAAACGAGGCCGTTGCCGACGCTCCGGAAAGGAAGCTTTACTTCAAGACGGCGATCGCCAGGACCTTCCCGCGGTACGCCCGGATCTTCGACCGCAGCAAGTGTGAGAACGTGGTAACCACCCGGGCCGACTGGACCAATATGAAGGAGTTGGGCGATGAGTGCCCGCTGGACCTGGGAGAACCTTACTGCTACTGGGGCTCCGCGGACTCGCGGGCCATGGTCGATCCGGCGTGGATCGGCGGCCCGGACAAGTACGTGAAGCGCTCACGCCTGCAGGCCGTCGTCCTGCTGTCCTATGAGCCACACGCACGGGGCGTCGAGAAGCTCTCGGAGGCGGACGCCCTTGATTATATCACTGAAGGCAAGTACCGGCTGCCGGACGGGGCGGGCGTGAGTCCGTTCAAGACGCAGCCATTCTTTAATCCGTACATGCTGGTCTCGTCGCCGGACCAGGAAGACCTGCAACGTCGCAATTTCCACCAACTGTTCCGCGTGGCTCAAGCGTACAAGGTGAACGTAGCATCGATTCCACCTGAAGCGCTAAAGGCTCGGATACGGGATTTGATGGGATAGGAGGCCCGCTTGGCCAACACGTTGGGAATAATCAAACCGGACGGCGTGCGCCGCAGACTTGTAGGCAGGATCATTACGAGGATCGAAGACGCCGGCTTGATCATCAGGGGCTTGAAAGTCCTTCGGCTGACGAGACTGGATGCGGAGAAGTTTTACGCCGTGCATGAAGGCAAGCCGTTTTTCAAGCCGTTGATCGAGTATATGACGTCGGGACCCGTCGCCGTGCTGGTCATCGGCGGCCATGGCTCCATCGAACGCTGGCGAGACCTCATGGGTAGCACGGACCCGGCCAAAGCCGCGTACAACACGATCCGGCGCGAGTACGGTACGTCGATGCAGAAAAATATCGTCCACGGGTCCGACAGTGTGGAGACGGCCCGGATGGAAGTAGCATTCTTCTTCGGCGAAGAGGAGATTCTCCCCAAGGAAACAAGCTGACATGTCCGATTCCTTGTACCAACCCGAATTGTACGCCCGGTTTTGCCGGGATCTCCAGCGTCGCCTGAAAGGCCCCAATATCAGGGACGTGGAACTGGCGGACCTGCGCGAGGCCGCAATCCAGACCGGGACGCAGACGAAGTTCGGATCGTGGGGCTGGCGGTCGGCCGTCTCGAGCCGAATCGCGGAAAAAACTGTCTGTCTGGGTTCAGAAGCGGTGCGCGAATCGCACCCTTCCGAGAACAAGAAGCGGATAATCGCCAACGCTCAGGCGGAGTTGGACAAAGTGCTGCACCTGATGGAAACCATGTCCTTTGTCCGGTTGCGCCGTCAGATGGGCAGGAACTCCGAGTACAACCCCAAATGTAACCTGTACATGTCGGTGGCCGACCTGAAAAACTACCGCTTGGCCTACATGTGGGGAAGCACCATGCGGCCGGTCACCAAAGACCCGGGACCGGAATTTACGCTCATTCACATTCCCGAAGAACACCACCTGCGGCAGCAGGCGCTGGTCCTTCCTGACCACAACCTGACTCTCGTGCTGGGCTCGGATTACATGGGGGAAGACAAGAAGGGTTTTCTCCGCAACGGGATGCACACGGCCGATGCCCTGGGCATGCTGGGACTTCACGCCGGCACGAAGGTTGTGATTGTCCGTGACCCCGGCACCGGCAAGCTGAAGAAATACGGCGTGTTCCTTTTCGGCCTTTCGGCCACCGGCAAGAGCACGTGGTCATGCCACCAGCTCGGCCTGGACTGGTCGAAGGGTGAGCGCACTCTCGTCTGCCAGGATGACATATGTTTTCTCAAGAGTGATGGGGCCGCCTTCGGCTCGGAAGCCAATTTCTTTGTCAAGACCGACGTGGAGGAACGACTCCAGGAAGCCATGTACAGCGCCCTGGTGCACAAGACGGCCCTCTATGAAAACGTGATGATCAACGCCGCCGGTGACCCTGGCTTCCTCGACGAGAACCTTTGCGGCAACGGCCGCGCCGTGATAATGAAGAAGCAGCTTAAAATCAAGCGGGGACGCGGGCCCTTCTCCATGAAGAACATCTGGTACCCTTCGTACAACCTGCCGCCGCTTGACGAGCTGGACGGGATTATTTTTGCGTTCATCACTCGTCGTAACACGATCATGTCCTTTGCCCAGAGGCTGACGCCGATGCAGGCGGTTCTCGCCTACCTCTGGGGGGAGTCGAGCCACAGTTACGCCTCTAACCCCGCCAAAGCGGGTGAATCCGTACGGATTGTGGGCACCGATCCGTTTATTGTCGGCTCACGTGCACACAAGGTAAATCAGTTCTACCGGATTGTGATGACCCTGGCGGACAGCTATCCCGGTAAGGTCTTCTTTTACCAGTATAACACGGGCGGGATGGGGGAGATCCTCGAGCCGGCCAGCCCGGGAGGCAAGAAGAAAGTAGTCCGCAAGACGGTTCGGGTGCCGATCGATACCATGGCGGCCATCCAGCGCGGCGACCTGCGAGGCACAAACCAGTACCGGGAGAGCATCCTGGGTACCGAGGAGATCGTCTCGGCGGAAGGAGCCGATCTGAGCCAGTTCACGCCGGAGAGATACTATTCACGCGAGCAGATCGACGACTATGTTCGCGATCTGGTTGACGGTCGGCGCAGGTTCACCGAGGGCGTCGCCGAGGAAGGGCTTCTTCCGGAAATCATGGCCGCCGTCGATGAGTCTTTCAGGATCGCGCCGGAGAAGGAGGCCAAGGTCTTCATGCCATCGAAGAAAGAGGAAGTTCCCCCTCCGAAGCGCAAACCGGTTACTCGCCTCACGGACTGGAAACCTAACCCCCGCCTGGGTCGTGGCCGAGGCTGGCGCTACGGTTGATGCGCCCGGGCCTGGCAGCTGGAATAACCCGACATATGCTTCATGGGTTGTGATCAGACATGACCCGATGGTTGTGAGGATTACGACTGCCGTGTCGACGTTATGCACAACAAGGCGTGCATGGTCAACAGGCCTGGAGTGGGCAGATCATGATCCGGATAGTCACCCAGCCCCCTCTACCACGACCTACCCAATCCGTTAAATGCCATTTAACTTTCCACCGCCCGGGAGCGTGCGCCGTCACCCTCTATCCCCACCTTCTAATATCGGCTATAACACTGACAGAACCTGACAGTGTGAGTACGTACTATTTGATATAATTGGTACTTTCGCAAAAGGAACTTTTGCATTATCTTATAAGACAAAGGGTTCTGCGTTTTTCGGATGGCAAGTCCGACTAACGAATCGGCATCAGCCCGGGTACTCGTCAGAATATGGGCAAACCAGCTTCCAAAATCTACGCCTTCAGTAAGCTCCTCTCCCAGAACGACCTTTGCCAATCCTGGCGGGCCAGAATCATCAGTTCCGCCAGGCAATGCCTGGTCAAGACCCCGGTAGAGGACTCGCCACTGGGTGTTTCCACCGCGGTGTCGATTCTCACCGAATCGCACCGTTGCCAGAAACTCCTGCACTCCACAAGAGTTGTTTCGTCCCGGAACAAGAGCATCGAGGCCGGGCGTCTGTATGTCCAGTATCCATGGCTCGAGCCGTCCGTCTGGCGCGCGCTGACACCGGAAGTATTCTGGTCTGAGATCGAATCCGTATGTCGTCAGGTCTGTCTGGCCATTGATTACGTCCATTTGCTCGGTTTAGTCCACTGCGACCTGAAATTCAGCAATTTCATGGTGAACGCCAACGGCGCGAAGCCGGTCGTGGTACTGGTGGATCTTGATTTTCTATGCCCGATCGACTCCAAACCCAACGCCAAGGTGTTTGGTACGCCGCGGCACATCGCCCCGGAAGTACTTGCAAATGATCGAGTTAACGCACAATCGGACAACTACTCCCTGGGCGTGTCGTTGCGTGACTACCTCCAGGCCTGTCCCGCTTCAGGAAAAACCGGCGGCCGCGCGGCGGACGGGGCCGGCGACAAGCTCGCCGCACTGGCCGATCGGCTCACGGAACAGGATTATGTGCGCCGGCCCAGGTTTCTCACCAGCGCGTTGCATGAACACGGCCTGACCGAATCGGGGACGTTCGACGCGGACTTGAAAAAGCTCCTCTCGTCGGTGCTGCTCTCCCGGTACCGCGTCACCGGTGCTGACAGTCTGAGCACGCTCAGGGGGCTCAAGAAATTCGTTTCCGACGGCAACAAGATAATCGGGCTGCACGATGACGTGCTTGACGGCTTGGCCTCAGTCCACGCCGTCAACAGACGGGCGGCTTTCGGCGTTTTCAGAGCCATGCTCCGGATGGCCGGACTGGAGCGGCAAGCTGACTACTGGCATATCACTCTGGACGAGGATAGCCTTCAGGGCGTGTACACGCTGCTGGAACGGCACCATCGGCCCTCGGTCGGGATAGCGGCTCGAGAGGGGTCGGCGCTCGACGGCGAACCGGCAACGTGCCTGGTCGAAGAGGATATGGCCAAAGCGCAGGAACTCAGGCAGCAGGGTCACCTTGAGAGATCATACCTGGTTGTCAGAAACTGTCTCAGACTCATATCTGAGGACCGCACAGGAATCGAAACGGCCATTGTGGAATCGGTGCTGGCCGAGGCCGGTTCGCTGGCCCGGTCCCTGAACAGGCTTGGTGAAGCTGCACAGCACCTTGCACGGTTGCTTGAGATTCGCGACAGTCGAGCCGGCGCCAGGCCGCAGTTGCTGCATGATCTGGCGTCTCTGAATATCAAGCTCGGTCGCTTTGCGGCCGCCCGCCAGCTGCTTGACCGGGGACTGCACGATACCGAAGCGGCGGGGGAGCACGAGCTACGGCTCCGCCTGCTCCGTCTGGAGGCGTGGTTGCTGATCATGGACGGCGACTACCGCCAGGCCGGGCTCCAGCTCTCGTCGATCCTGGCGACGGCCATAAAACGGGGCTTGTTTGAGACGGTGGTTATGGCCCACTACACGAGCGGCGTGCTGCACTGGCGCAAGGGGGATTTCGAAGAGGCCGAGCGTCACCTGTCGGCGGGTTTTGAATTGGCCCAGAGCAAGCATTTGCTCCCGCAGACAGTTCCGGTCATCTCGACGCTCTCGGCGCTTTATAGCGAGTTGGCCGAGTACGACAACGCCGTCAAGTATGGGAAGTTGGCGGTCAAAGTGGCCTCGAGCCCTGAGCATCTGGCGGCCCTGCCGTCCGTCTGCCTGGCCATCACGTTTGCGTATACCCGTCTGGGCGAGTACCAGAAATCCGAACACTGGCTGCAACGCTACCTGAACATGAAGATGCTCGAGGACAGCAAAAAGCAGCTGCTGGTATACTATCTCAACTACGGTTTCCTTCAGTCCAATCGGGGTGACCATGCCGGCGCCAAGGAGTTGTGGCACAAGGCCCTTGAGTTGGCCGACCGGGTCAGATCACCGAAACACGTCGGCAAGATATACCACTGCCTTGCGGAATCGGCGTTTTTTGAAGGGGACACACAGGCGTGTGATTCTTACCTGGCAAAAGCCAGACCGCTCTTTGAAGAAATCGACGACAGGGCATCGCTGGCAGAGCTCGATCTGATCGCGCTGCTCGAGGACATATACTACCACAAAACCGACCGTCACGCCGAACTGCTTTCACAGGCGCGGACCTTGATACGGTACAACTGTCGCTACTACGCGGTGCTTTGCGTCTTCCACTTGCTGATGCAGGCTGACGATGCGCTGCGCCCGCATGCGCTGCAGGTCGTCCGACCGCTGGTCTCGCTGATCGGTCGATCCGGGCCGCCCCTTTTCAGAGCCGTATCCTGCCTTCTGGGCGCCACCGGTGTCGCCGATGCTGACACGGCCGCTCAGATCAGCGCGTGGAAAGAAGTCTTCAGGATACTGCTTGGTGCCGACAGCCGGTTTCTTGCGGCGCTTGTCGGTGTGAAGGTGGGTCGGCTCTATGCCAAGACAACCAGGGGCAAACATGCCAAGAAGTTCTTCCTGCAATCACTTCGCCTCCTGGAAACGCTGGGGAACGACTACCTGTCCAAAAGCATCCAGCTTCGTTTGGAGGAGGTGTCCGTTACCGCCGACAACCAGGAGCGTCTGGTGGATTCGTTCCACAGCGTATCACTGATTTTGCGGGAGATAAAGAACCATAAAGAGTCCATCCAGCGGCTGGTGCAATTCGCGGTCGACCAGACCGGAGCCGAGCGCGGTGTTCTCCTGCTAAAGAGGCAGGATTCCTCCGACCTTTACATAGGCGCTGCAGTCAACTGCGATGAGCAGAGCCTGACGGACATTATGGACATCAGTGCCACGCTTCCCAGGAGAGCGGCCAGGGAGCTGGTGCCGCTGGTCATTGAGAACGCACTCTCCGATCGGCGCACCAGGGAATACCAGAGTATCGTTTATCACAACATTCTGTCGGTAGTATGCATACCGCTCACGGACGGCGAGGAACTGCTGGGGGTGCTTTACCTGGATCATCACAGCATTCCGGCCCTCTTTGACAAGCAGGACCTCACCTACATACAGTCCATCGCCAACTTCATCGCGGTTACGCTGACAACAATACAGGATTACAAGAGCCTGAACCTGACGAACGTCGAGTTGATCAAGGACCTCAACCGCCTGGGGAACCAGCGCTCGTTTATCACCAGGGACCCCTCGATGATTCGGCTGTTTGAGAAGCTTCCGCAGATTGCCCGGACCACCGCGCCGGTGCTTATCATGGGCGAAAGCGGCACCGGCAAGGAAATACTGTGCCACACCGTCCATGACCTGAGCCAGAGGTGTGACAAGGCTCTGATTAAGCTCAACTGCGCCGCCATAGCCTCGACGCTGATCGAGGGCGAACTCTTTGGAGTCGCCAGGAGTACGGCCACCGGGGTAGCCGAGCGCGACGGCAAGTTCGCGGCGGCTGACGGCGGCACCCTGTATCTTGACGAGATCGGTGACATGCCGCTGGAGGTTCAGGCCAAGGTGCTGCGGGTCCTGGAGTATCAGCAGTTCGAGAAGGTCGGCAGTAACCGACCCACATACACTGACATCAGGTTCATCTACGCGACCAACAAGAACCTGGTCAAAATGGTCAAGGCAGGAACGTTTCGGGAAGATCTTTACTACCGAATAAACACCATTGCCATTGAAATCCCGCCGCTGAGAGAGCGGCCGGACGACGTGCCGCGCCTGCTGGAGCATTTTACGCGGCTCATGTCAGCCGGCCGAAAGCCACCGAGATTCTCCTCTACCGCGGTCGAGGCTCTCATATCTTATGCGTGGCCCGGCAATGTCCGCGAACTCAGGAATCTGGTGGAGCGCTGCTGTATCCTGCATCCCGGGGCGACCGTAAGCGCGGCGACGCTCCCGGAGGACATACAGGATTCCGGGCGCAAGCACGGGCAGCGCAAGGGATTGGTGGCCGCCGTTGAGATTGCGAAGATTCGAGAGGGACTGAACCGTTCGAACTGGAATCAATCCCAGGCCGCCAAACTGCTGGACATACCACTGTCAACTCTTCGCAGAAAAATCACCAAGCACGGTATCAACAAAGGCATCTGACCCCCCAGGGTTTTGCCACCTTACCGTTTTGAGCGGTCTTTTGCGTGCCGTGACTCTTATGTGAGACATGGCGTTACAGCATCGCCGCAGAAGGCCGGCAAAGAAACGGCAAACAGGGTGTTCCTGCCGGCTGACCCTCTTGTCCCTAACTCATTCGTGGCCAGACGCTTAGGGTAATCATCCTCAATCAGCCCAGCCCGGCAAGCCGTTTGTTGAACCTCCAGGCGCAGGCCAGAACTTCAACTGCGCTTAGGAGGTGCAATGAGATCCAAGCCATTGGCAACGAAACTGATCGGCTACCTGCTGATTGCGATGGTAGTCGTGCTTATCGGTTCTGCAGTCTCACCTTCTCTGGTTCTGGCGGACGGTACTACGGTTGATCCACCGGTCGAACTAGATCCTGATTCGATTCAGGCCGCAGCCCCATCGTCCGCTGATATGTCGGTATTGGAGTTGATGCTGTTGTTACTGCTAACCGTGTAATCGAGGAGTGGTCATGGAGGGGGCGGGCGCGCACCCTCCTGATCGTCATCGACCATGGCAGAGGCAAATAAAACCTTCAAGATCCTGCAGTTGATTAACCTCCTGCACCACCGACGGAGTGTCACTGTCAAGACCATCAAGGAAGTCTGCGGCGTGTCCGATCGTACGGCCTACCGATACCTTAACGCCATTTCAGAAACAAACATACCGGTCTACTTCGATAAAGCCGAGCGTGCCTACCGGCTGAGCCGCCCGGACGTGCTTCACATCGATGACCTGTCGCTTGGAGAAGCGGTGATCGCCACGTTCGCCCTGAAGCTCCTGAGCCGGTGCGTGAACGAAGAATACCGTGACGACGTGGAAAAGCTTCTTACCAAGCTGCTGGCCCATGTCCCGTTTGCCGTGGAGGAGGTGCTTCCGGCGCTCGATCACATTCTTGAATCCGGTATTGCCTACGACAACCACTCTGAGAGGTTATCCTCCCTGCTGATTCAGGCGGCTATCCTGTGCAACAGGAAAGTGCGCTTGACCACCCGGGACAGTTTTCGCGATGATAAGGACGTCGAGATCGACAATCCCTCGCTGCTGTTCAAGAAAAGCTGGCAGCTTGTGGGCGGCGAACCCCGGGAGGGGGTTGTGGCGCCGCTCGCCGAGATAGACAAGGTGACAATCGTTTAGTTCGACCGCTTCCGTTTAGATACCCCCCTGTTCTTCCCGTTCATCCCTGATCTTCGCCTTGTGCCGAATGCCGCCATGTCGCCCGGGATGCCGGTTGTCAGCCGGATTCAGCCCGCAGCTTGTGATTGCTCGCCTGCGGGCGGCAGGAAATCGCTTGCCGGTACCTGCGACCTCTTGTAGCTTGGCTGGTGCATGGGTCCGCTGATCGCTGAAGTCCGGACGGATCTTTGTCGGCAGAGGCGAAGGATTGACAAGAGAAGAGGAACAACGATGAGGTACTCACTGCGTAACTGTCTGGTGTCGTGGGCAATAGCACCGGCTCTGATCGCCGGGGGAGCGTCGGCCGAAAAGAAGATCGCGATCGAGAAACTCGATGATCTTCCGCGCCACACCTACCGGATTGACGTCAAGGCCGTGGATCTCTTCCACGACGAGGCGGCGCTGGCGAAGCTGGCCGGCGAAGTTGAAAATGATCTGAAAGCCGACCTTCAGACCTACGAGATCAAGGACAAGACAACACTCAAGGACTACTACGCGACTCTCGGCACGGTGGCGTTGCTGCAGGCACGCTACGATGAATACCTGGCGCATCTGGAGTCGGTCCGGCAGTTGGAAGACAAGGAGGCGTCGCGGCTGATGTTCGGTCTCTTTTCCAGAGCATACATCAAGGCTGCCGGGCTCGGGGCGGGCGACCTCACGGAAGGGATACGGGCCGAATACAGTTCACTTGTAAATGAGTTGCCGTACGAAACCGTCGAGGCTGAAATCAGGTCCGCCAAGGGCAGGGCTGAGATGCTCTCGGAAAACCTGCTGGCCGGGATTATAAGTACGCGTATCCAGCCGGTGCTCGATCAGAGCGGCGGCGAAGTAAGCAAGGACATCGCCGTTTCGCTGCTCGGGCGAGCCTACACCGTCCGCAACTACCTGCCGTATAAGGCCGTCGTGCTCGACGTGCTGAACGCCTATCTTCAGGCGCACCGGGTTGAGAAGCCGAACATCTGGACTGAGCGCGAGGCAGAGGTGACGCAGGGCAGCGGCAAAGCGCCCGTTGTCGTGGCCATCTGGGATTCGGGCACGGATGTGGACGTCTTTGCCGACCGGCTCTGGACCAACGATAAGGAAATCCCGGACAACGCCATTGATGACGACGGTAACGGTTTTGTCGACGACGTGCACGGCATCGCCTACACTCTTCACAGCGACAAGACCACCGGCCTGATGTACCCGATCGGGGATGTGGCGACGGACAGGCCGCGCCTTCAGCGACTGATGAAGGGTCTGACCGATATAGGCTCCGGAGTCGAGAGTGAGGAAGCCTCGGATCTGAAAAAGCTCCTCGGCAGCATGGACCCGTCGAAGGTGCAGCCGTTCTTCGAGAACATCGGTCTGTACGGCAACTACTGCCACGGCACTCACGTGGCCGGGATTGCGGCGCGCGGCAATCCCTATATCCGGTTGATGACCGCCCGCATCACATTCGATCACAAAATGATGCCCGAGGAGCCGACTGTTGCGCAGACCCGCAAGGACTCGTTAGCCTTGGCTCAGACGGTTCAGTATTTCAGGGACAACGGGGTCCGGGTGGTGAACATGAGCTGGGGTGGTGACCTGGCGTCGGTCGAGAAGGATCTCGAGGCCAGCAACGCGGGAGGCACCCCCGAGGAACGGAAAGCGCTCGCCAGGCAGATCTTCGAGATACAGAAGCAGGGGTTGTTCGAGGCCATCAAGAACGCGCCGGAGGTGCTCTTCGTCACGTCGGCGGGCAATACCGACGATGACGTCATCTTCGATGAAGTTATCCCCAGCGGCTTTGACCTGCCGAACATTTTCTCGGTTGGTGCCGTAGACCAGGCTGGGGAAGAAACAAGCTTTACGAGTTTCGGCAAGGTGGACGTGTACGCCAACGGTTACGAAGTGCTCAGCTACGTGCCGGGCGGGGACGAAATGAAACTCAGTGGCACCTCGCAATCGTCGCCGAGTGTAGCCGGCCTTGCGGCCAAACTGCTGGCTTTGCGTCCGGACCTTACTCCTGCCCAGGTGCGGGAGCTTATCGAGAAGGGGGCTGATGAAAGAACGGCCGGTGAACGGACCGTGCGCCTTGTCAACCCGAAGCGGTCCATGGAGCTTCTGGCCGCGATGGATTGAGGAAAAGAGGCCGGCAGCCTGCCGGACCGGTGAGTATATGAAAAGCGGGTGCGCCTGGGCGCACCCGCTTCTCTATCCGATTTCGCCACGATCGGGACGGGCGAAAATGCCGATCCCGGCGCCGCTATTTCGTGACTTCGAGTATGTTTATATTCCTCTTCTTGAGCTCTTCCATAAACCTGTCGGCCACCTTCCCCTTGATGCAGTCCTCCGGCGGGACGATTCCCTTTTCCGTGATCAGTCCTTCCATCAGAAGCTTGGCGGTGATAGCGCATGGGAAACCGGTCACTCTCATCATGGAAGAAATGCCGTTCTTGGTGTCGGCCTCATCCCACATGAAGTGTTCGATTGTGACCGGCTTGCCGTTCTTGGTGCCTTTGGTCGTGTTATACATCACGCACACGTCAGTCTCTCCGTCAAACGGCTGCAGCTTCGGTGTAATCATCGACAGGAGGAATTCCCTTGGTACGATCGCGGTGCCCTGGAAATCGTGCGGTTCAATGTCGAGCAGTCCGCACTCCTTGAGCGTGTCCACGCCCGACCAGTGGCCCGGCCAGCGGACCGTCTTCTCGGCGAATTCCTTGAGTTCCGGGCGGGAAAAGATGAAACTGGGCATGCCCGGGGTGACGGCGCACTGCAACTCCTCGTCCTTGCCTAACTGCGCGAACCGGAACGTTTCGCGGTCACCGATGGCGGGTACCTCCACGACCTTGCCCCCCTTGACGACATTGAGATTGATCATGTACTCGCGCAGGACGTGCTCGAAGGCCCACGTGATCATGTACCTGAGGGGGTGTTTGGCGGCGTATTCCTTGGCCGGAATGCCGCCGACGCGGGCAATTGCTCTTTCCGCCGTATCCATCTTTCTTATGGCCTCGCCGACGGTGACGTTGCTCAGGCCCGGGGCAAAGCCCATGCCGTCAATAAAGGTGACACCGTTGGCGACGGCCGTCTCATGAAGCCAGTCCCCGTATTCGTTAAGGGTCATGTCCTTCGGAAGTTCCAGGCCCTCGGTCTCGTAGGCATCCGGTCGCCGGTGGTACTCTTCAAGCATATCGACAATGTTCAGCCCGGCCTCGACGGCGTACTGTATCACCTTGTAGCTTCGCCGGCGATCCGGCAGGGCGATCACGCCCACGTCGTACTGCTTCATGAGCTTGACCGTGCTCGCCTTGTCCTCCACGTCGACCACGTGAGGAACGACCCGGTCACTGCCTGTCCAGTTCCTGACCTTCTCCAGGGCATCCTTCCGCCTGCCGGTTATGCCTATAACCTCGATCTCGCTGTCTTTCGCCATGTCCCACGCCACCGCGGAACCGATTTTACCTGAGCCGCCGAATACTAAGGCCTTCACTGTTCATCCTCCGTTTCCCAAAGTTGAGTCACCTGATGCATAGCTTCTAACATGGTAAGCGCCGTAAACCTCCCGGGGTTTATTGGCTGCTTACGTGTTTTCCGGGCTGCGGCTCGTCCAAGCCGCAGCACCGCCAAACTCGCTTGGGCGAGTTTATGTCCGGCCAAGATACGCAAACCGGCGCCCGAAGTAAATGCCTCTGACGCCGGGAATTGGCTTTGCGCGGTTGCGGCACATGCCAGGTCGCCGGAATGACCAGCCCAATTGCCATTAGTTTAGTCCTGTTTTCTGCCGTACCGGCGGGCGCTCTCAGGTTCGAGGTCGAAGATCCCCGCCATAAACCTTGACACGAGTGATCGCCGGGGTTTTTTTGTGACTGCCAACATATCCACTAAACACTGAGCGAAGATCAGGGTGTTGGAACCCACCACGAATGGTGGACCAACCGGCCGACAGGCTTGATGAATGAGGAGATGAAGGGATGGAAACAATTGAAAGAATAGTACATTCTGGGGCAGGATATTCCTGGTTGCTGGTGAGAACACTCATTATATTTGTTATCTGGTGTGTGCCTATCGCCGCGCAAGAAAACGATCTGGATGATAGTCTCACTCACTCACAAATGGTTGAGCTTTTTGACGAATTCGCGGCCGACATTACGACCAGCTACATTTATCCGGATATCGCTGAACGGATTGTCGAGAAGATCCGCGCCGATATCGAAAACGGAGTCTATGATGGCGTAACAACTGCTGACAGCCTGGCCAGCCTGCTTTACAAAACGACCTATGAAATTTCACACGATAGGCATTTTAAAGTAGAGTCTCTGAAAGATCGACAAACCTCCAACGCGGAGGATAAACCGGATCGTCCTGTTGATTTTGGAGCTAATCATGGCTTTCGAGAGGTACAGATCCTTCCCCGGAATATTGGATACGTCAAACTGGAGACCTTGCCCGGCGACGATGAATCCATAAAAGCAGCCGCGAAAGAGATGGCTAAAGTCACGTCATGTGACGCGTTGATATTCGATCTTCTCGACAATGAAGGCGGATCGGGTGATATGGTAGAGCTTCTCTGCAATTACCTGTTTGATGGTGACAAGCTCCTGTATTCATTCTATGATCGCGACGGCAACAGGTCATACGATGCTATTACAGATCCCGACTTTGAGGGCAAGCGTCTTTCTGCCGACGCCCCGGTATACGTGCTGGTTAGTGAGCACACGCTCTCGGCCGCCGAATCTTTTGCCTACGTTCTGAAGGGTTTCAACCGGGCGATGATAGTTGGTGATACGACGATTGGTATGGCCCACCCGGCAAGGGGATATAGTGCACAGAATAAGATATTCTATAGCATACCTTTTCTCCGTTTCGAGCATTCGGCTACCGGATCAGATTGGGAAGGTACCGGAGTGATCCCGGACATATTGACTGACCTTGAATCAGCTCTGGACGTTGCCGTCGCAGAGGCAAGGAAAAACCTGGATCAGCGGGAGGAATGATTCTTTTCAAAGGGGAATAGAGCGCGTCAAAATCAGGCCATGTAAGGCGCAGGTACTGAAATTTCAGTCGACTCACCAGTGAATGTGGCGTCTATTCTATTTTACCCGCCCCTCGTATTTTATTGTTTTCCAGCGACTTCCACCGATACGAACATGCTGCAATCGGTTCGGTAAACTGAAGCTCACAAAAGTTTGGGGAGAGTGAGGTTGGGGCCGTTAGGCAGCATTCTCAATCACCCAGTTGCGGAACTCGTCTCGTAGACCCCGCTTTTTATATCTTCTTAGTTTCCAAGGGGTTATTGATCTGTTTAAAATTACTAATCCCACCCTCAGAAAACTCCTCATACTGTTGTATCCTTCTTCAATGGCGGCAGAGCATATCAGGGAAGTCACGCGGAGTAGTGCAACTCGGTCACTGAGTTACCAACGAGCCGGAACACATTGGTTATTCATCATCATT
>DATKXK010000020.1 GCA_035529075.1 Acidobacteriota bacterium
TGGACGAACCTATCTGCGCCGGCCAAACGAATGGCCCGATTCGCGTCGCGCCCGTAGCGATTCAGTACACCGTGATAGCTACGGCCGGCCCGAACGGCTCGGTCAGCCCCGGGCAGATCACTGTCAATGCCGGTGCCGATCTGATATTTACGGCGACTCCCGACGCCGGCTATGAGGTGGCTCTATGGGAGTTGGATGGCAACGCTGTGCAGCAAGGGGGCTCCACGTTCACGATCAGTCAGATTGACGCAGATCACAGGATTTCCGTCACGTTCAAACAGCGGCAGTACACCCTTCTGGCGACGGCGGGTCCGGACGGCTCGGTCAGTCCCGACAGCGTCACTGTCGATTCCGGAGCCGATGTCACATTTACAGCCAATCCTGACACCGGCTATGAGATCGAGAGTTGGTCCGTGGACGGTGTCGTGGTCCAGGGAGGCGGCGAGAGTCACACACTGACCAACGTCCAGGCCGACCACAGGATTCACGTCACCTTCCAGTTACTTCAGTACACCGTTACAGCAACGGCGGGCCCAAATGGTTTTGTTCATCCCGACGAGGTGACCGTCGGCTACAATGAAGAGGCGACGTTCACGGCCGCCGCCGATCCTGGTTACGCGGTCGATAGATGGGAACTGGACGGCACGGTTTACCAGGACGGCGGGACAACCTGCACCGTCAGCATGATCGACGCCGATTATTCGCTCCACGTGACATTCAGGAAAGCGCTGGCCTACTCTCTGGACGATCTCGATTTTGACGACGATGAAGAATTCGAGACTCGCGTTATTACCAACAATGCGATCGACGCGGAACAGCCGGAAGAATCCCGGGTCCACGTGGAACGGGTCGTGGGTGTCGGACCGGATCCGGGCGGAGTGATGGTGATGTACAATCTCAAGGACATTGACCCGGCGTCTGAGAATTACGGGCTACTCATCAATGCTCGGGTCAAGGGCATCTTCGCCAGGACCGGCGCCGACAGAATCTTAATCCGGTTCAAGTATCTTTTCGCAACATCCGAGCCAGGCGCTGAATTGCGGGTCTATCTCTCAGACGTGCCTGAGCTCCTGGCTCCCAATGATCTCTTGCGCGCGCAACACTATCTCGAGGTGGCCCGCGTTCCGGCCCCACCTTTCCCCCGGCCCGGCTCCGCGGGCAGCGGCCGCTTCGCCATATTTAAGGAGGTCGTCTGGACCGGACACCTGAACTTCACCGAGAGACTCTACATCGAACTGGAGCTTGTAGAGCCACCCCAAAACGGGATCGTTTTGACCAGCAGCGTACAGACAATAGCGGCCGACCAATCCGATACTATTCTGCGAGGTGCGAGCAATTCCCTGGCTAACACGGCACTCCTGGCAGATTCGGGGGCCTCCGCGGCCTATATCGACAGTTGGAGTCCAGCCGTGCAGTGCTACGGTATTTGTCTGGACATTAACTGGGACAACTTCGTCGATGAAGCGGACTTCTTGATGGTTGTCGGCGGATGTGGACAGACGGCGACGGGTGAGATGGCATGCATGGACGGAGCCTTGAGTGCCGATGGGTACATGGATTCCTATGATGTTGTTTCGTGGGATTGGGCGCTGAACTCAGAGCAGCGTCTGCTCAACTACTGTGGGGTCCCTCTGGTCAGCGGCGGTGCAAGCGTGGGTCTTATGAGCGCTGCGGTCGCGGGCCCGGCCCCAGGGGACGTGGAGGTCTCCGGTGCACCGTTGGCGCTTGTCGATCTTCCCGCGAACCTGAGCGGCCTGCTGATCGCGGGTAAAAGCGGAGCTCCGGATGCGCACAGCAAGCTGCAGGACCGACTTTATCTCTTCGACGCCGATGGCGCCTGGGCGGGAACATTCGGACTTGCGTCGGACCGCTGCAACGTCAAACTGCTGCAAGGCCCTTCCGGCGAGCTCTATCGGCTCAACTGCGAAACAGGATTGCTTCAGCTCGACAGCACCGATAAAGTCGTCATCCCGTCGGGTGAAGTCAGGCTCATCGATATCAAGGAACCCCGGTACAATACGGGCGCGACGGTCTATGTGGGGATACAGAACAAAGGGGGCGATTCGTTCGGCCGGCCCCTTCTCGATGCCGCTTTCGATGCCGAATTTGTCTATGTTGTTCCCGTGGTGGTCGATCCTGACGGTGCGCAACCGTACACGGCGGCAGCCAAGCTCAAGCTTCTGGACAGTGGAAACCCGCCCTACGAGGTGGTTACTCTGTATGACGATCCTCCGCCGATGAACGATAATCAATACCGCAACAGTCTTCGAGAGCTCGAGCTGGACGCAGCGGGCAACCTGTACGTCCTCAACGTTCACGCGCTCAATGAGAGTGACATTCTCTGGAGATATGCCCCGGACGGAACGCGACTGCGCCTCGATCTGGGCAGGCCCGACAGCGGCAGCTACATCCCCGCTCCCGTCGGCATGTTTGCGTCAAAAGCCGCCGAGATGCTCTATCTGGCGTCCGCCATGTCCGACCCGGCAGATTCAGACTCGACGGTGATATACGGCTTTTCCACCCAAGGCACACCGACTCTTGAGAAGCGGATAACAATCGATGGATTGCATCATGTGACCTGCATGACCGAAGACCCGGATACGGGGACGCTCTGGGTCGCAGGTTTCAACATGTATAATATCCCGGTGTATCCGAATCCGACTCAGCAGGCGTTCTACTACCCCTACGTGGCAAAGATCCTTTATGGCAGCGACCAGGCCCGGCGTATCGCCCTGTATGACCCTGGAGCACATGATCTGGCGCTGCCGATGTCAATTCTGTGGACAGGAGTTATCGCCTCCGGAGTTGAATAGAGTCATGCCGGCCACGAAAAGCATTGGCATTGGCATGCTCGGCCATGGCGAAGAGCTTCTCGACTCGGGCCCGATCCCACACGGCTGCATGCCACTGCGGTGCCACCCAGTCTGGGCCCCAAACCGCCAGCGAAGAATGAGGTTGACGCTTTGACAA
>DATKXK010000021.1 GCA_035529075.1 Acidobacteriota bacterium
GCAAACAGAACTGCCCCGCTGTCGTATCTCAAATCCCGGCCCATGTGTTGAAGGCTGTCCCTGTGCATGTAGAATATTTCTATAGTGAACAGCGTATCAGGAGCAACCGCATCGTCAGGGAAAGGGTCGCAGTATGGTGTCCAACACCTGTCATCCAGTGTCGACGGCTTGACTCTATCTAAGACAAGTACGAATTCCCAACCGGCCCGACTGGCCTCGCAGCCAGCATAATAGTATTTGGTATAGGTGCAACCACTCAGAAACAGAAAACAGGTAGTCACGGTTGCCAGTTTCAACAGCTGCCAAGCTATCAAGCCAGTGTGATCTCCTTTTAAGACACTACCCATAATTCCTTCCTGAACAGACGTTGTTTTCGCATTTCATGACCGGCGTTGACTTTACATATGTCGTAAGCGGCAGAACCACAGGGGTTCTGCCCTACGGGGCTGCAAAGGTGTACGTGTAATTGTGTATGCCCCGCTGTGGAACCCCGGTGTAGTTAAGCCCGAATATAGATAGCCCGGTCGGAATTGGCAAGCAGAATCATGCCCGGCGGCGGGCGGGGACAGAGCGGCGGGCGGTTACGGTACGCCGGGCCGGTGCAGTGCGGCGCGTGGTTACAATGCGGCGCGGGGTTTTGGTGCGAGAGGCCGTGGAACGCCTGGCTTTGGGACGCGTCGGTTTCCCAGTCGGGGGACGCCAGTCCTGCTTGAGAATGGCGTACAGGTGGCTGTCCTGCCACCGGCGGCGGTGGAAGTACGACCTGCGGAGGTATCCCTCGCGTTTGAAGCCGACCCTCCTTAGCACCCGCACCGAGGCATCGTTGCTGACAAAGACGTGCCCGTAGACGCGCTCGAATTTCAATTCCCGGAACGCAAACGCGAGGATGAGGTGCACGGCCTCGGTCATGACGCCGCGTCCCCGGTATCGCTTGTTGAGCCAGTAGCCGAGTTCAGCGTTTTTGTGCAGGAAGTTGATCCTGTGCAGGCCGATGCCGCCGACGACGCGGCCGGTGCGGCGGTCCTCGATGGAGAAAGGGAACGCGGTTTTCTTGCGCCACTGTTCCTGCGACCACGCGATGAACCGTCGGGCATCCTTGCGCCCGTATGGATAGGGTATAAAGGTCTGGCGGCTGATGTCGCGGTCCCCGATATGGCGCACGAGATCATCAGCGTCCGCCGGTGTGATCCGGCGCAGGTTGACCTGGGTGCCTTCGAATCGGGATTTCATAGCGCCCATTATACGTGCAGGCGCCGGCCAACACAAGGGTTTGAGAGATCGTTTGACTGCCGGGTCCTGCGTGCCTATATTCGGGCTGACATTACCAGAGGTGAGGACATGAAACCGAAATCCGTCAAAGCTGCGCGCGGCCTGAAACTGTCATGCCAGGGATGGCACCAGGAAGCCGCCCTGAGAATGCTCAATAACAACCTTGACGCCGAAGTCGCGGAGAAGCCCCAGGAACTGATCGTCTACGGCGGTTCCGGCAAGGCGG
This sequence comes from Acidobacteriota bacterium, assembly GCA_035529075.1. NCBI lineage: Bacteria > Pseudomonadati > Acidobacteriota > Acidobacteriota bacterium. Next base: position 1,496 of record DATKXK010000021.1, read on the forward strand.
CCCGCTCCTGGGAGGCCTACGACGGTATCGTCAAAGCGCTCAAGGTCCTCAAGAACGACGAAACGCTGCTTATCCAGTCGGGCAAGCCGGTGGGCGTTTTTCAAACCCACGAGTACTCGCCGAGGGTGCTGATCGCCAATTCGCACCTGGTGCCGCGCTGGGCGACTTGGGAGAAGTTCCGCGAACTGGAAAAGCTGGGGCTGATCATGTTCGGGCAGATGACGGCGGGAAGCTGGATATATATCGGGACGCAGGGGATAATCCAGGGGACCTACGAGACATTCGCGGCGGCCGGTGACAAGCATTACAACGGCGACCTGGGCGGCAAGTGGATTCTGACCGGCGGCATGGGCGGCATGGGCGGCGCGCAGCCGCTGGCCGGCAAGATGGCCGATGCCTCGGTGCTCTGCGTGGAGGTGGACGAAGCGCGGATCAACCGACGCGTCCAACTCGGTTTCTGCGACGTCAAGGTCAAAACGCTCGACAAGGCCATGAAGCTCATGAAGGAGCACACCAAGGCCTGCAATCCCATCTCGATCGGTCTCGTCGGCAACTGCGCCGAGGTGTTTCCGGAAATCTACCGGCGCGGCCTGGTGCCTGATATCGTCACGGACCAGACCTCGGCCCATGATGAGCTGAACGGATACATTCCGGAGGGGCTGACGGTGACCGAAGCGGCGCGGCTTCGCCGTCGCGATCCCAAGGATTATATCGGGCGGTCGTACGAGTCGATGGTCACGCACTGCGAAGCCATGGTGAGGTTTCAAAAAGCCGGATCGGTGGTGTTTGACTACGGCAACAACCTTCGCGGGCAGGCGGAGACCGGCGGCCTGAAAAGCGCTTTTGAGTATCCCGGCTTCGTGACCGCATACGTGCGTCCGCTGTTCTTCCAGGGCCGGGGGCCGTTCAGGTGGGTGGCGCTGTCCGGCAATCCGCAGGACATCGCGGTCACCGATGAGATCGTCCTGCAGCAGTTCAGCCACAACAAATCACTGGTGCGCTGGATTACCAAGGCGCGTGAGAAAATTCCGTGGCAGGGGCTTCCGGCCCGCGTCTGCTGGCTCGGTTACGGCGAACGGGCGGAGTTCGGCGACATAATCAACACGTACGTCAAGAACGGCAAGATATCGGCGCCGATTGTCATCGGCCGCGACCACCTCGACTGCGGCTCCGTGGCCTCACCATACCGCGAGACAGAGGGGATGATCGACGGTTCGGACGCCATCGCTGACTGGCCCCTGCTCAACGGCCTGCTCAACTGCGCCTCCGGGGCCAGCTGGGTCTCGGTGCACCACGGCGGCGGGGTGGGTATCGGCAACTCCATCCATGCCGGGATGGTGATTGTCGCCGACGGTAGCAAAGAGATGGCCGTCCGTCTGAACCGCGTGTTGACCAATGATCCCGGCACGGGCGTGGCACGGCACGTCGACGCCGGCTACAAGGACGCTGTCGCTTTTGCCCGGAAGCACAAGGTCAATATCCCGGGCATGAAAAACAGGTAGCCGGAAAGCGCGCACATTTTCGCCATGGCTCCAAAGAAGAAAGCGACGCTTCTCATAAAGAACATTGGCCAGCTCATTACCATGAGCGGTCCGGTGCCCCGTCTCGGCGGGCAGATGAGCGATATCGGCCTGATCGAGAACGGCGGGGTCGCGGTGGCGGCCGATGAGATTCTGCTTGTGGGGAAATCCGATGAAGTTGAGGGTCGCGCTACGCTGGCCGAGAGCTGCACGGTGATAGACGCCGGTGGTGCGGTCGTGACTCCGGGACTGATCGATCCTCATACCCATCCCGTGTTCGCCCGGACCCGCGAGAAAGAGTTCGAGATGCGGATTGCCGGCAAATCCTACATGGAAATCGCGCAGGCGGGGGGCGGCATCCGATCATCCGTCCGCGACCTGCGCACGGCTCCCGCCGAGCTTTTGCTCCAGAGCAGCAAACGGCGGCTCGACCGGCTCCTGGCGCACGGCGTCACCACGATCGAGGCCAAGTCCGGTTACGGGCTGTCGACCGAATCGGAGATCAAGTCGCTGGAGGTGATACGGGATCTCGATCAGATGCACGCGGTTGACCTGGTGCCGACCTTTCTCGGCGCTCACGAGATTCCCGACGAATACCGCGACCGGCGCGAGGAGTACATTGGCGTGATCATCAACGAGATGATTCCGGCCGTGGTTGAAAGCAACCTGGCCGAGTACTCCGACGTTTTCTGCGAGAAAGGTGTTTTCGATATCGAGGAATCGCGGCGGATTCAGCAGGCGGCCGTCGATGCGGGATTGAAACTGCGGTTTCATGCCGATGAACTGGAGTCGACCGGCGGGGCCGAACTGGCCGCCTCGATGGGTGCGGTCACGGCTGACCACCTTGTCTATATATCCGACGCCGGTATCAAAGCGTTGGCGGCTTCCGGCACCGTGGCGGTGCTGCTGCCGGGGACGACTTTTTCGCTGGGCGGTGATCGCTACGCGCCCGCCCGGAAGATGATCGAAGAAGGCGTAGCGGTGGCTCTTTCCACTGACTGTAATCCCGGGTCCAGCTATACCGAATCGCTCCCGATGATAATCTCGCTGGCGGCGGTGCAAATGAAACTTACGGCCGCCGAATCTCTGAGCGCCGTGACCGTAAACGCCGCCAAGGCCGTAAACCGGGAGAGCAGGATCGGGCGCCTCGAGCCGGGCATGCAGGGCGATATCGTGATCTGGGAGATGGGCGACTACCGGGAGTTGCCGTATCATTACGGCGTCAACCTGGCCGGCAAAGTCGTCAAGCGCGGCAAGGTGGTCGTTGACAGGTAGACCGGATGGAACGTACGCTGTTGCGGGCTGTTAAAGTGATGATGACGGCGAGACGGACGGGACGGTTCTTGTGCGCGCCGGCGCTGGCGGCGGTTCTGCTGTGTTCGGCGTGCGCTATCTACACGCTTAACCCGAGAGGGGAATCGGAGATAAGCACGATAGCGGTGGAGCCGCTCGAGAATGAAACGGCCGAGTTCGGGCTGGCTGACCGCCTGACGGAAATTATCATCGACGCCCTGATTGCTGACGGCAACCTGAAGGTGGTGTCGCCGGCCGAGGCGGATGCGATTCTGGTCGGAAGTCTGACCTACTATGACCGGGTGGCCGAGGCTTTTGACCAAAACGACCAGGTTCAATCGTATAAAGTGAGAATGGATTTCAATCTTACATTGCGCAATTCCAGGAGTGGAGAGGATTTTTGGACTCTCAAGACACGCCAGGAAGGCATTTACACGGCAGACGAAGGCACCGAAGAGGACGGCCAGCGGGATGCAGGCACCAGGCTGGTCGAGGTTATCATAGACAAGACCACTAAATCGTGGTAGGTCACGGCGGCAGCCGTGACGATAGACAGCATAGAGACGGACTATTATATAAGGCTGGTTCAGTGAAAGACATTGTCAAATACGTGAGTTGTAGCCTCGTCCTGGCGGGCGCGGTCATGCCGACCGGCCTGCTGACGGCCGGAGGAATCAACGGCGGCGCCGGGACCTCGGCCTTTTCTTTTCTGAAGATCAATGTCGGGGCAAGGCCGGTGGCCCTGGGCGGAGCCTTTACCGGCGTGGCCGATGATGAGAACTCTCTGTATTACAACCCGGCCGGGATCGCGTCTCTGGAGCGCCACGGAATTATTGCGGGTTATCACAACTACTTCGTTGACCTTCAATCCGGGCTGGTCGGATACGTCCACCAGTCCCGTGAGAAACATTTCCTGGCCGGCTATATCAGCTACCTTAACTACGGTGAATTCACCCAGACCGACAACCTCGGCACCATCACCGGCGAGTTCGGAGGCGGAGACGTGCTGTTCGGGGTCACCTTTGCCACGCGCTACCGGGAGAACATTTACGCCGGAGCGACGGGTAAGCTGATTTACGAGAAGATTCAGGGTTTTTCGGCCTCCGGAATGGCGCTGGATGTAGGGCTCAAGTATCGAAGCAACCGGGGCCGGTACACGGCCGGCCTGATGCTGCAGAACCTGGGCATACAGCTTTCAAACTTCACGGACGCCGACCATGAGCCCCTTCCGCTGATGCTGAGGGTTGGCGGCGGGATTCGTCCGCGCGGTCTGCCCATGCTGTTCTCGGCCGATGTCATGGTGCCGCGTGACAATGATGTCGATGTCGCCGTGGGTGGGGAATACTATGAGTTGAAGCCGCTGTATCTTCGTATCGGCTGGAACAGCTTTGGCTCGAACTACCGGGCCACAAGCTCGGACGACAGCATGGCCGGGGTGTCGCTCGGCTTCGGTCTGGACTGGAAGGAACTTCATATCGCCTATGCTTTTTCGCCCGGGGCCGAACTGGGTGAAAGTCATCGCATAACCATAACCGGGGGAGTATGAGTATGGCCCGTCGATACTTTAAAGGAGCCGCACTGCTTCTTGCGCTGCTGATCTTCGTGCTGGCCAGTGCCTGTTCCACGTCCGATACGGACGACCCCAGGCAGGTAGTGATAGCGTTGTTCGGCGCCATGGAGAAAAACGATCAGGCCGCGCTGGCGCATTTGCTGGATCTCGCAGAACTCATGAAGAGCACCGGTGGCGACTATGCCCTGCAGGGAGGCGAACCGCGCGTCTTTACCAATCCCCAGCAGATCCTTGACGACCTGACGAACGATGGCGAGACGAAACGCCGCTGGTTCTCGCTCCAGCGAATCGTCAACACGGCTGAGGTCATAGGTGAGTCCGCCACTGTCGAGGTGACTTTTGTGGACAAGGATTCATCCCGCGGGTACCGTACCAAGTTCGGGCTTACGAGAACAAACGGTAAGTGGCGGATTTACAGTTTCAACACAATGCGGTAGGCGACCTGCCGGCCCGGAGGCTCGGTGTTCCACACGCCGGCCGTCGGCGAAATTACGAGGCTGGGCGAGCCGACGGCGGTTTTGGGACGCCCCGTTGCCCGTAAAAAAGAAGTTTACCACCGGCATCGGAAGGGGTAGAGGGGGAACCCCCAGGTCGACGCAAATGATAAACTTCTTTCTGCTTCCATTTTAATTTACCTAATCCGAGTCGATTTGTCAATTATCTTCGGCGGCTTATTCCGGGAGGCTGCCGGCGACCTGGCCTCGGTCGATCCGGCCAACCCAGCAGGTTGTCCTGAATCGCCCGCTCGGCGCCCTTAAGTTGTTGTCTTTCATGGCGAAGCGCGCGCGCCGCCGGCCGGGACTCTCGATAACGCAGTCCTCCCGGGACCTCACGCGAAAATTCACTTGCCGGGGGTGCGGGCACGCCGTATATATGAGTAGCGACGATGCCTGATTCACCAGGTGTCTGTTAAGGGATTTTGGGACCGTGTCCGGATTCTAACCCTCGCGCAACGGCGAGGGTTACTTTTTGGCTCTTGCACGGGACCGGCAAGTTACTCGTCTGGTAGTGGAAGCGGCGGCGATTTTTCTGTTGTGCCGGGGCTTCAGGAGCGATATATTGCGAGCCGATTTGTTTGTGAGAGTCACTAGGGAGATTGGCGAGATGAAGAAGGGTGCAGGCTTTTTTTTCATACTGGTGCTTCTGGCGGCTGTTCTCGTGTGGTTGCCAGCGTGTCGAAACGACATCAACGTGCCGTATCCAGACACGTTGGCCAATGACTACGAGGGCATCTATGCGTACATGGAGATCGACGGCATTGACACCGTGGTAGATACCGCCAACTACGTGATTTTCAGGTTTACGAAGGTGGCCTACTTCCTGACCGTCAATCCCAAGCTTGAAAGCGAGGAGTCCAGCTACTTCTGTGACTGTGAGGGACTATACGAGCTGGAAAACGGAGTTCAGTTTCTTGAGGAAGACGGCAACCGAACCAACAAGGTTTGTACGCCGGATAACAATCCCCAGGGCTCCTTCGGCCTTAATCAGAATACGGGGACCGATACCATGCTCATCAAGCAGGACAACACGGAAGGCGGGATTCGCAAGATCAAGGTATTGAAGCTGGTAGTCAAGTAGGTCCCGGATATCCCAGGAAAACGTCACCGGCCGCAAGGCCGGTTTTTTTTTGGGGTGACATCGGGCGGATGAAGCCTCGCGAGTCTGCGCGGCCCGCCTGAATCGAGATTTTGCCTGACGTCGGCTGTCAGTCACCGGGTTAATACTGTGTTTGGGAGCAGCGGCAGCATTGTTGCTCCGGGGGCTGCAGGCGAACCACCTGCTTGCGGTGCAAGAGGGGTCCGTGCGCAGGGCCCCTTTTCGCCTCGGCGAGAAGGCCGGGCAGGGTTGAACGGGAGGATCCGGCGCATGCTTTCAAAAATCGTATCGTCCGCCACCCTTGGGGTTGAGGCCTATGTGGTTGAAGTGGAGGCTGATATTCAGCAGCAACTGCCGGCATTTATCACAGTCGGCCTGCCCGACGGCGCGGTCAGAGAATCCAAGGAACGCGTGACATCGGCGATCAGGAACTCTGATTTCGTGTTCCCGACCAAGAAAGTGACCATCAATCTCGCACCGGCTGACATCCGCAAGGAGGGATCGGCCTTTGACCTGCCGATCGCTATCGGCATTCTGGCGGCCACCGGACAGATCATGCGCGATGGGTTTGGCGATCATGTCATGCTCGGTGAACTTTCGCTCGACGGGGCGGTGCGGCCGGTGCCCGGAGTGCTTCCGATGGTCATGCACTTCAAAGGCAACGACGGGATAAAGGGCATCCTGGTGCCGAAGGAGAACGCCCGCGAGGCGGCCATGGCCGGGACAGTCCCGGTCTATCCGGTGAGATCGCTAAAAGAGGCCGTGCACTTCCTCGAGGATGAGTCTACCATCCACCGTTACAATATCAGCATCGAGACTGTTTTTAGCGAGGCTCGCAAGTACAGTGTTGACTTTTCCGACGTGAAGGGTCAGGAGTCGGCGAAGCGGGCGTTGGAGATCGCGGCGGCCGGCGGGCATAACATCATCATGATCGGTCCGCCGGGGTCCGGCAAGACGATGCTCGCCCGTCGTATGTCGACTATCCTGCCCGACATAAGCCTTGACGAGGCGCTGGAGACAACCAAGATCCACTCGGTCGCGGGTCGGCTGCCGTCGGGGTCGGCCCTGGTGGCCACCCGTCCGTATCGTTCACCCCACCACACTATCTCTTACGCCGGGTTGATCGGCGGCGGGACGATTCCCAAACCGGGTGAAGTGTCGTTAGCCCATCACGGCGTCCTGTTTCTGGACGAGTTGCCCGAGTTCAAGAAAGACATCCTGGAGATGCTCCGGCAGCCGATGGAAGACAACCAGGTGACAATCTCTCGGGCCTCGACAACGCTGACCTACCCGGCCGGATTTATGCTCGTGGCTGCTATGAATCCGTGTCCCTGCGGCTACCACGGTGACCTCAATCACGAGTGCAAGTGCACCTCCGGTGAGATCCAGCGGTACATGTCAAGAATCTCCGGGCCGCTCTTGGATCGAATCGACATCCACATAACGGTGCCGTCGGTGAAGTTCAAGGAGCTGTCGTCGGATATGCGCGGCGAGGATTCGGCGGCCATTCGCGTGCGCGTGAACCTTGCCCGGGAGCGACAGCTGGCCAGGTTCAAGGGTGAAAAGAAAATCTACTGCAACGCCCATATGGAATCGCGCGACACCCGCAGGTACTGCCATATCGATGACAAGACGCAGTCGCTTCTGGGGGTGGCGATCAAGACGCAGGGTCTGTCGGCCCGTGCTTACGATCGGATTCTCAAGGTGGCTCGCACTATTGCCGACCTGACGGCCAGCGACAATATCGAAATGTCGCACGTCGCCGAAGCAATCCATTACCGCAGCCTTGACCGGCAACTCTGGATGTAGGCGGTTTGCGCCCGGGGCCGCCGGTCGCGGTTGGCGAGGGTCCGCTTTTCAAGGCATGGTCAAGAGCATCTCGGCCATTAAACCGATTGACAATAGTCCAGTTTCATATAGTTTGCATAGGCCTATGCCTGAAAATAACCAGCCAACGCGGATAGAGAAGCTGCTTCTCGAAGCAGCGCATGTCTTTAATTCCACCCTCGAATACGACGAGTTGATTCGGCTTGTTCTCGGCCTGGTCATGAAGGCGGTCAATGCCGAGGCTGCGCTGGTCTTCCGGATCGACCACAACCGGACCGAGATGAGAATTCGTCTCATGAAGGCCGGTGATTCGGAGATGACGGTCTTTAGTCGCGAGCTTGGAGAGAGTGTTGTCGGATGGGTGGCAAAGTACAGGGAGCCCGCTATCGTTGCCGATCCGGCCGGCGATCCACGGGTGGAACCTGAACTAGTCCGCCAGGCGGGAATCGAGATTCGCTCGCTGGTATCGGTGCCCCTGATCGGGAAGGGCCAGATGATAGGCGTTGTCGAAGCGATCAACAAGTCGGACGGCGACTTCACGGAGACGGACCTTGACATTCTGACCGGGTTGAACAACCAGATCGCGGTGGCTATCGATAACGCACACCTTTACCGCGAGGTAAAGAGAGAGGCCTTTGAACGGCACGCGCTTTACGAGATCGGCAAGAAACTGTCCAGTTCGCTGGAGCTTGACGAACTCTTGCGAGAGATACTCGACTCGCTTCGCCAGGTGGTCAGTTTTGACTCCGGTGGTGTGTTCCTCATCGATCCCGAAACGGGCGACATGAAATCCATTTACGCGGTGGGGTATGATCCGACCCGGCAGGACAGCCTGCAACTGAAAATCGGGCAGGGGCTGATCGGTAACGTTGCCACCACCGGTCAACCCGTTATCGTGCCAGACGTTTCCTCCAATGACCAGTATGTCGAGGCCGAGGCCGCCACCCGGAGTGAAATTGTCGTGCCCATCAAGGTGGATGACCGGATGATAGGTGTGCTCAACCTCGAGTCCCGTCAGCTCAACGCCTACGATCATCGATCACTGGTGCTCATGGAAGCGTTTGCCTCGCAGGCGGCGATATCGCTGGAGCGGGCCCGCCTGCACGAGTCGATTCTCCAGGCCAGGAAGCTCGAAGAGCAACTCAATATTGCCCGTGAGATACAGCGCAGTTTCCTGCCGAAGTCCGATCCGGTGTTTCCCGGGTACGACATCTGCGGGACCAACATCTCTTCCGGCCAGGTTGGCGGCGACTATTATGATTTCGTTCGCATTGTCGACGGCCATCTGGGCCTGGTTATCGGTGACGTCTCCGGCAAGGGGATGGCGGCCGCGCTTATCATGGCAGCCTACCGTGCCTCGCTTATCGCGGAGATTCGCAACAACTACTCCATCCGGACTATTTGTACGAAGGTTAACTCGCTCATGTGCGAGTCACTGGAACCCGGCAATTTCGTCACCTCTGTCTACGGTGTCCTTGACTTCAGGAACCACATACTTACGTTTGCCAACTGTGGCCATAATCCGCCGGTGCTGCTGCGGCAGACGGGTGCTATTGAGTACCTCCGCGAGGGCGGCCCGGTGATGGGCGTAGCCCAGTTAAGCACTTACGAGGAACGGGCCTTCCTGGTCAACCCCGGTGATACCTGCGTTCTGTACACTGACGGCGTTACGGAGGTATTCGACGGCGATGGCAACGAATTCGGTCTGGAGCGACTCGTTGACGTAATTCGGTCCAACAGCGCCGGATCCGCCGCTGATATCAAGGCGGCCATCCTCGAGGCGGTGAGACGCTTTGCGTCGCCGGAGCACGTCTTTGATGACCTGACGCTGCTGATATTCAAACGGTTGGTCGTATAAAAGGGCTTTGGAATAATCAGCGGGTGAATTATATTTATAGGATCACGTAATTGTAAATCCAGGAGAGCAAGTATGAGGAAAATTGCGTTTTCGGCATTGCTCTTGTTGCTGACCTTGGCGCTGGCCTGCTCTGACGACGAAGGGGATGACAGTAACGGCCCGGGTCCCACGGGTCCCCCCAGAGTAATCGCCTTCCAGGCTGCGTCATCTCCCACCCTCGACAGTGTCGCCGACCCTCTGTGGGATAGCGCGACCGCGAAAACGATCGAGGTCACCACAAGTGCGCTGGGCCCGCAGCTTCCGCGAGAGGAACGCCAGGCGGCGCTGGCTGTTTCGGACCAGGTGCTGGTCGAGGCCATACGGTATGAAAACGATCTGTACCTCCGGCTGACGTGGGACGATGAATCCCATGATGTCTGGCCCAAGCGCTGGGTAGTGGACAGTCTGGTCAGCGGCTTTCCGGATTTTTCGCAGGGCACTACTGCCTCGGAAGATCAACTTCTGTTCATGTTTGCCGGGCTCGCCGAGGACGGGTGGGATACCTGGCACTGGCGCGCCCTGACGACAGCTATCGAAGAATTCGCCCCGAATGAGGTCAGAGGCTTCGCCGAGGGAGCGACGCTTCGGGGCATCGCTCTGCAGGCGGATTCCGGTAACCTGGAGATCGCCTTACCCAACCTAAATGACGGTTTCAATCAGCCGACATATTTCCATCCCGACTCGTCTGAATTCACGGGCTATATTCTGTACCAGCACATAGCCGTCGATCCCCCGACTCCGACTGCCGGCTGGTCAGCAGGCCAGTATGTGCCGGGTTACCGAATCGACAGCTCGATGGCCACGCCGGCGAAGGCGGAGGCGCGGGCCAGCCGCTGGGATATTCGTGCGGTCTCGCGATGGAGCGGCGGAGCGCAGTACCAGGTGGTCCTCAGCCGTCCCATGACCAGCGGTTTTTCCGACGATCTGGAAATGGTCGGTCAGGACTCCGTCAAGGTACGAGTGGGCATTGCCAACGACTTTGACTTCAGGTTCGACATCGGAAGCACCAGGCAAGGTTTCACGTCTGAATTCTGGCTGATCCTGTAAAGTCACGCGGACATCGAATGAGCGCAAAAGCCGGCCCGGAGCCGGCTTTTGTCGTAATGTCCGCTTCTGCCGGGCCGTTTCGGCTTGTTATTCTTTTCACGTTCCGTATATTCCGTGTAATGAGGAAAAGATAATCTTTTTTGGAGAGGTTTCTATGGCCCTGAGGACCTGCGAGGAATACCTGGGTTCACTTAAGAAGATGCGCCCCAACATTTTCAAGTTCGACCAGCCCATTGCCGATGTCACGACCCATCCCGCCACTCGCAGGACGGTGAGCGGCCACGGCTGGACCTTTCGGGCGGCGGCCGATGAGCGCTATCGGGATATGGTAACCACGACCTCTCATCTGACGGGCGAGCCGATCAGCCGGTACCTGTCGATCATTCGTGAGCCGGAAGACATGTACGCCAACTCGCAGATGAAGCGGCTGATGTTTCACCTTACCGGCACCTGTACCGGCGGGCGCTGTGCCGGCTGGACCGCTCTCAACGCCATGTTTGTCACTACATGGGAGATGGATAAGGAGATCGGCACTGATTACCACGAACGCTTCCTTGCCTGGTTGAAGCAGGCACAGACCAATGACATCACCATTTCCGGAGCGCTGACCGACGCCAAGGGTGATCGGAGCAAACCGCCGTCGCAGCAGGATGACGAGGATGTGCATCTGCACGTGGTTGAGAGGCGCGATGACGGCATTGTTGTCCGTGGCGCCAAGGTCATGATTTGCGGGGTCGCCGCGGCCAACGAGATCTTTGTCCTGCCCGGCAGCGCTTATCGTGAGGCCGACGCCGATTACTGCATTGCCTTTGTCATCCCCCGCGACACCGAGGGTCTGACCATCGTGGAGACCCGTCACCCGAACGACACGCGTGACGAAGAAGAGGGGTTTGATAATCCGGTGGTGGAAGGTGGGATTACGCAGGCATTTCTCTTTTTCGAGGACGTTTTTGTGCCCAGCGAGCGCGTGTTCATGTGCGGCGAACACCAGTATACCGGCAAGGCGGTCGGCTACTTTATCATGCCGTACCGGTCGGCCATCGGCGGGTGCGTGGCGGGGCAAGGGGATGTCAAGATCGGTGCCGCCGTGCTGACGGCGCGGGCGAACGGCCTGTCGTCGAGGGTGTTCAACGACAAGCTCGTCCAGATGCACATAAACAACGAGACGACTTACGGTCTCGGGATCGCGGCGGCCGCGCTGGGCACCAAGCACCCCTCCGGGGCGTGGTTGTGCGACCCGCTGTTGTCAAACGTCACCAAGGTGCACGTTGCCTCCCTGCCGTACGACACGTCCAGACTGGCCCAGGACATTGGCGGCGGGATAGCCGAGACCGGCTGCATGCCTTCCAGCAAGGACTTTGACTCGAAGAAGTACGGGCACCTGATAAAGAAGTACCTGACGGCGGGCCGCTCCAGTGAGTCCCGAGCCCGTGCCGCCCGCCTCGTTGAGTGGAGCACCATCGGCTCGGGCGTCCCCGGCTGCATGCATGGCGGGGGCTCCCCGGATGGAGCGAAGCTTATGATAAGAGCGCACGGTCGAATCGAGGAAAAGGTTGAGATAGCGCGCCGTCTGGCGCAGATATCTGAGGAAATCCCTGATCCGCCGAGGCAAAAATAGGCCGCGAGGGTTCAGGCGGAAAGACCGGATCGGCCATTCTTTCGGGGCCGTGGCGCAGAAAGTGGAGATTGGGCTTGACGATTATGCTCATAGTGTTTAAGTTGAAAAGTTAAACTGGACCGGGCCCTTAGCTCAGTTGGTTAGAGCAGCTGACTCATAATCAGCGGGTCGCAGGTTCGAGTCCTGCAGGGCCCATAGGCTGAGGGGAGCCTGAGGCATGTAAGTTGCGGGCAATTAGCTCAGTTGGTTAGAGCGTTCGGTTCACATCCGAGAGGTCACTGGTTCGAGCCCAGTATTGCCCATTTGAAATATGAGTTGTTTGAAACGAAAAATAATCTATTACGCTGCCGTTTTTGGTCTTGGACCGGACCGAAAACGGCCGGGTAGTGACACGGTCAAGAGGCGCATTTCCTACGAAATGGTTGGGAATGCGCTTTTTTTCATGCCAGCCGACCAATGCCGGCCCCGCGGAGGTAGTTGATATGCATCCCCATCTCGAAAAGCTGTTGAAACTTCAGGTTATTGACTACGACCTTGGTGAACTCGAGCGATCCAAGGACTACTTGCCCGACATGATGGAAAACCTCCAGCGCGAGATGAAGGAAGTAAAGCAGAAACTTGACGATGCCACCAAGCAGTTGGAAGAGGCGAAAACCAGGCAAAAGAGGCTGGAACTGGAGATCAAGGGCAAAGAGACGGCCTTGCAGAAATACCAGCAGCAGATGATGTCAATCAAGACCAACAAGGAATACGACGCGCTGGTGGCCGAGATTGACGCCATCAAGGAAGCCATCTCCTCGAGGGAGACGGAACTGCTGGAGACGATAGAGCTGGTCTCGACGCTGGAAAAGGACATCGTCCAGTTGACCGAAAAGGATGACCAGACCAATGAGAACAATACGAGGCAACTGGAGATCCTTCAGGAGAAAGTTGACTCGATCGGGTCCAAGGTCTCCGACAAGCAGGACTCGCGTCGTGAGATAGTTGATTCCATACCGAGGGCTGTCCTGTCCACGTACGAGCGGGTTCGGCGGGGCAAGGGAGGCCGAGCGGTAGTCGTGGTCAAGAAAAGGGCCTGCAGTGCCTGTTTCAAGGCACTCACTCCAAAGAAGACACAGGAGATCAAGCGAGCCGACAGGCTGTATAGCTGCGACAGCTGCGGTTCGCTCCTGTACTGGAACAATGAGGAATCCAACTGAGGCACCCGCAGCCGGCTGGTCGGCCGGGCGGCTGGGGTAACGGGAGTACCGGTTCAGAATGGCAGAGATTTATCAGGAGACGGCGCTGACGTTTGACGACGTATTGCTGGTTCCGGGCTACTCCCGGATTCTGCCGCGTGACGTCGACATCAGCACCGAAATCGCGCCCGGAATCGCGCTCAACATACCGCTGGTGTCGGCTGCGATGGACACGGTCACGGAAGCTCGGCTGGCCATCGCGCTGGCCCGCCAGGGGGGGGTCGGCTTCATCCACAAGAATCTGACTCCGCAAGCCCAGGCCGCCGAGGTGGACAAGGTCAAGCGGTCCGAGTCCGGAATGATCGTTGATCCGATCACGCTCAATCCCCAAAAGACCATCGGCGACGCTCTGGAGGTTATGCACAAATTCTCCATCTCCGGGATTCCGATTACTGAAAAGGGGAAGCTGGTAGGAATTCTCACCAACCGGGACCTGCGTTTTCAAAAGGAGACTTCGCTTCCGATCAGCGACGTGATGACCAAGGAGAACCTGGTCACGTTAAAAGAGGGTGCCGAACTGGACACGGCGAAGGAAATTCTGCACAAGCATCGGATCGAGAAAGTCCTGATCGTGGATGACAACTACATGCTCAAGGGAATGATCACGGTCAAGGACATCATGAAGAAGATACAGTATCCGTTGGCCGCCAAGGATGAGCGGGGGCGGTTGCGCGTCGCGGCGGCGGTCGGTGTCGGGCCCGATCTTGAGGAACGGGCCGCCGCCCTGATCGGCGCGGGCGTGGACCTTCTGGCCGTGGATAGTTCGCACGGGCACAGCGAGGGCGTGCTCAAAGCGGTTGCATTACTCAAAAAGAAGTACGGCGGCATACCCGTGATAGCCGGCAACGTGGCCACGGCCGACGGAGCCAAGGCCCTGGTTGATGCCGGCGCCGATTCGGTGAAGGTGGGTATCGGGCCGGGGTCGATCTGTACCACCCGGGTGGTAACCGGCGCCGGCATGCCTCAGGTGACGGCCATTCTAAACGTCGTTGAAGCGCTTGCCGGCACAGGGGTTCGCGTCATCGGCGACGGTGGCATCCGTTTTTCCGGCGACATCACCAAGTCGCTCGCCTGCGGCGCGGACGCGGTGATGATCGGCTCGCTTTTGGCCGGTACCGAGGAATCTCCCGGGGAATCGATTCTCTTTGAAGGTCGTTCGTATAAGGCATACAGGGGGATGGGTTCGGTGGAGGCGATGCAGGCCGGCAGTTCCGACCGATATTTCCAGGAGCACACGGACCGGGCCAGCAAATTTGTCGCCGAGGGGGTCGAAGGCCGGGTTCCGTTCAAAGGCAAGCTGACCGACCTGGTCTACCAGTTGCTCGGGGGAGTGCGGTCAGGAATGGGACTGTGCGGAGCGACATCTCTTGCCGATCTTAAGAGTAAGGCCCGGATGGTTCGGATAACCAGTGCCGGGCTGATTGAGTCGCATCCGCATTCGGTGCCGATTAGCAAGGATGCGCCCAACTACCGGCGAAATATGTGAGGACGTGCCGGAGTGAACCTGGTGTTGAAGATTGTTGTTGTCGTGATATATTAACTTGGCATGTATAAGCAGGAGGAACAGTCGCGCTCTAAGATTCAGTTAGAGTGAGGAAAGTCCGAGCTCCACAGAATCAGGGTGCCCGGTAACGCCGGGGCGGAGCGATCCGACGGAAAGTGCCGCAGAAACGATACCGCCTCAACAGAGGTAAGGGTGAAATCGTGGTGTAAGAGACCACGGCTTTCGGCAGTAATGTCGGAGGCGGGTAAACCCCACCTGGAGCAAGGCCAAATACAGGAAGAGGGTTGATTCGGCCCGTTACTATTCCGGGGTAGGCCGCATGAGCAGCCGGGTAACCGGCGGCCAAGATAAATGACTGTTGGCTCCTCGTGAGCACACAGAACTCGGCTTATCTCCTGCTTTGCATGCCTCCAACAAATGGAGTCTGCTATGAACTGGGCTCAACGGCCAACGTCGGTCCAGTGGGTTCTGGCCCCCGAGCCTGACCGGTCGGTGGTTTCCGGGCTGGCGGAGGAGACGGGTTTAAAGGGGGATATCCTCAGGATACTCATAAATCGTCAGCTTGACACTCCGGACCTTATCCAGAAGTTCCTGCATCCTGAGCTTTCGGACCTGCATGATCCGTTCACGATGTCCGGCATGGCGGAAGGCGTGGAGCGGGCCGTTCGGGCATTGATGGAAAACGAGCGGATCATGATCTACGGCGACTACGACGTGGACGGCATTACGGCCACGGCGCTGCTGTACATGGTCTTCAACAAACTGGGAGCGCAGGTCAGTTTTTACCTGCCGAACCGTCTGACCCACGGCTACGGCCTGTCTGTCGACGGAATCAACGAGGCGAAGTCACAGGGAGTATCACTCGTTATCACTGTTGATACCGGGATCACGGCCGTCGAGGAGGTGGGCTTTGCCGCCTCCCAGGGTATCGACGTCGTTGTCACGGATCACCACGAACCCGGCGAGACCATTCCCAAGGCCTACGCGGTTATCAACCCCAAGCAGCCGGACTGTGAGTACGGCGGTGAACTCTCAGGCGTGGGGGTGGCGTTTAAATTCACTCAGGCGCTGTACCATCGGCTGGCCCAGGATGAGAGCGAACTGTATGAGCACCTCGATCTGGTCGCGCTGGGGACCTCGGCGGATATCGTGCCGCTGGTCGGGGAGAACCGCATTCTGACAAAGTACGGCATCAAGCAAATCCCGCGCACCACCAAGCCGGGCTTGAAATCGCTCGCCTTCGTGTCGGGTCTGATGGGCAAGGAGATCAGTACCGGGCAGATAGTGTTCGTCCTGGCTCCCCGGATCAATGCGCTGGGGCGGCTGGGGGACGCACGGGAGGCGATCCGTTTACTGTCGACGCGCGACGAGCGAGTCGCGTCGGACATCGCCCGTAAGCTCGACAGCGAGAACAAGCGGCGCAAGGAAATCGACGAGCAGACGCTGGAGGAGGCTCTCGAGCAAATGCACGAGTTGGTCGACACGGAGAACGACAAGGCCATCGTGCTGGCCGCCGAAGGCTGGCACCAGGGGGTGATCGGTATCGTGGCCAGCCGCCTCGTCGAGAAGTATCACCTGCCGACGGTCATGATCGCCATATCCGACGGCGAAGGCAAGGGGTCGGCCCGCTCCATCCCCGGGTTTCACCTGTGCGAGGCGCTCAAGGAGTGCGAGGACCTCCTGATTCGCTATGGCGGCCACAAGTATGCCGCCGGCCTGTCTATCAAGCAGGAGCACATACCCGAATTCCGCGAACGGTTCAAGGCCGTTTCACGGCGTGAACTCACTACCGAGGATACCATTCCCAAGCTCAATATCGACCTGGAAATAGAACTGTCTGACATCGATGATGAGTTTGTCAGGTCAATCGAGGCCTTCTCGCCGTTCGGCCCTCAGAACATGCGGCCGATCCTCCTGACGCGTAACTGCGAGTTGGTCCGGCAGCCTTACGTGGTGGGGAAAAACCATCTCAAGATGCGCGTGCGCAAAGGCGAGACGTTATTTGACGTTATCGGGTTCGGGTTCGGCCATATGGCCAAGGTGATTTCCGACAAGGGCTGTCTGGTTGACATTGTATACGCCGTCGAATACAACACCTTCCATGACCGTACCTACATTCAACTTCGCCTGCGCGACATCAAGCTCACCGCCGGCGATATGTCCCCGGGTTACAGGTAGCTCATGACGATGCTCGAGAGGTTTTATGCCGGTGACGTCCGGTCGCTGTCCAGGCTCATCAGCATCGTCGAAAACCGCAGCGACGGTTACCGGGAACTTCTCGCCCGGCTGTACGAGCGGGTCGGCGGCTCGGTTCGCATCGGCCTGACCGGTCCGCCGGGGGCCGGCAAGTCAACGCTGCTCAACAGCCTGGCCCGGCAGTATCTGTCCGATGGCAGGAAGGTCGGTGTCATCGCGGTGGACCCCACGTCGCCATTCAGCGGGGGGGCCCTCCTCGGCGACCGGGTGCGGATGCAGGAGTTTCCGTCCGACGGCAGTTTCTACTTCCGGTCCATGGCGACGCGCGGAGCCACCGGGGGGCTGGCTTCGGCCACCGACAACGTGGGCATTGTGTACGATGCCTTCGGATTCGACATCACCCTCATAGAGACGGTCGGCGTGGGTCAGGTGGAGCTTGACATCATTGACTCCTGCGATACCGTGGTGGTGGTGCTCGTGCCCGAGTCGGGCGACGCCGTGCAGACCATGAAGGCCGGCTTGATGGAGATCGCCGACCTGTTCTGTGTCAACAAGGCAGACCGCCCGGGAGCCGACCGCATCGTCTCGGAGCTGCGGCAGACTCTCGATACGCGGAAAAGACTCGCGGCGGAGTGGGAGGTGCCGATCATCCCGACCCAGGCCGTTACCGGCAAGAACGTCGATGCTCTGTATGCCGCTATTCTCAAGCACGTTGAGGTGATGCAGGCCGCTGGCCAGTTCGAGGCGCACCGCCGGGAACAGGTCAGGAGGAAGATCCTGAATATCCTGAAGAACCGGTTCCAGCGCGAGTTCATCGAGCGGGTTGTCGGTCGCACGGAATTCGACCGCATTATTGACGACGTCCGCAACGGCCGGACCAACCCGTTCCTGATCGGTGACAGGCTGTACGAAGAGTTTTGCCGGGATTGACGCGCTCTTGCCGTTGCGGCTGACGGGTCCGGGGCCAAAGCGTTGCGGCGTGGCCCGGGGATCGGGGCCGGTTGCGCGCTGCTTGATTTTCTTACCCCCCTGTATTATCTTGGAACTCAATTCAGACTCGGAGACAATCGCAAATGTTCAGTAAAGGCTTTCTTAAGTCGTTGAATGACAGGCTGGCCCGGTGGAACAAGGAGGCGGCCAAATCCCGGGCCAGGAGGTCGCTGCCGCGGTTCTTCACCGTCTCGGGCAGCGAGATCGACGAGCTTTATACTCCCGGGTCTGTTCACGGAGCGGACCAGGAGAATTACCACTGGGAGAAGATCGGACTGCCCGGCGAGTACCCGTATACCAGGGGTGTGCATCACACGATGTACCGCACGCGGCTCTGGACGATGCGGCAATTCGCCGGGATGGGCACACCAAAGCAGACTCACGACCGGTTCAAGTACATTCTGGAGCAGGGCGGGACCGGCCTGTCGACGGCGTTCGATCTGCCTACCCTGATGGGCTATGATTCGGATCATCCCCGGTCGTTGGGCGAGGTCGGCAAATGCGGCGTGGCGGTCGATACCCTGGCCGACATGGAGATTATTTTCGGGGATATTGACCTGTCCAAGGTCTCGGTGTCGATGACGATCAACTCGACGGCCTCGATGGCCCTGGCCATGTTGCTGGCGGTGGCCGAGAAGCAGGGCGTGCCGTTTGAGAAGGTTCGCGGGACGCTGCAAAACGACATCCTCAAGGAGTACATTGCGCAGAAGGAATTCATTTTCCCGCCGAAGCCCTCGATCCGACTGATCACCGACATGATGGCGTACTGCACGAAGCACGTGCCCCAGTGGAACACCATATCGATATCCGGCTACCACATACGCGAGGCGGGCGCGACGGCCGCGCAGGAACTGGCCTACACGCTGGCTGACGGTTTCTGTTATATCGAGGCGGCGATACAGGCCGGGCTGAGCATCGATGACTTCGCCCCCCGGCTGTCGTTCTTCTTCAACGCCCACTCGGATTTCTTTGAGGAGATCGCCAAGTACCGGGCCGCCCGGCGCATTTACGCCAGGCGGATGAAGAACAAGTACGGGGCCAAGGACCCGCGAAGCTGGCTGCTGCGGTTTCACACGCAGACGGCCGGGTGTTCGCTGACGGCCCAGCAACCGGAGAACAACATCGTTCGAACGGCCATCCAGGCGCTTTCCGGCGTGCTCGGCGGAACGCAATCCCTGCACACCAACTCCATGGACGAGACGCTCGCCTTGCCGTCGGAAAAGGCAGCCCTGATCGCCCTGCGTACCCAGCAGGTTATTGCCTATGAAACGGGCGTGGCCAATACGATTGATCCGCTGGCCGGGTCGTACTTTGTCGAGTCGCTGACTGACCGAATGGAGGCCGAGGCGGAGGAGATCTTCGAGGAGATCGAGCGCCAGGGCGGGGTCGTGGCCAGCATCGAAGAAGGGTATTTCCAGCGTGAGATAGCCCGCTCCGCCTACAGGTACCAGCGGGAGATCGAGAAGAACGAACGCAAGGTTGTGGGTGTCAACGACTTCGTCCTCGAGGATGAAAAGATCGACATCCCCGTGCTCAGGATCGACCGCCAGGTGGAGCTTGACCAGGTGGCGAACCTGAAGAAGGTCAAGGCGGAGCGCGATCAGGCCGCCGTCCGGGCATCGCTGGAGAAGCTCCGTCAGGCCGCTGAAGGGGACGGCAACACGTTCGAGGCGATTCTGGAATGCAGCCGCGCGTATGTCGCCATGGGTGAGATGTGCGACGTTCTTCGCGGCGTGTGGGGTGAATGGGTGGAGAGCCAGGCGGCGATGCAGGCGTCGTGACCGGCGATGCATCCCGCGAGGAAGCGCCCGAACGATAAAACTGTGCGCTAACACGTATCTATTAGCAGTAAAGCAGCTATGACAAAAAAAATCAGAGTACTCTTAGCCAAGCCGGGGCTTGACGGCCACGATCGCGGCATCAAGGTGATCGCCTCGGCCTTTCGTGACGCCGGGATGGAGGTAATCTATTCCGGGCTTCGGCAGACCCCGCCCATGATCGTCGATGCCGCCATCCAGGAGGACGTCGACGCTATCGGCATCTCTATCCTCTCCGGCGCCCACATGACGCTGTTTCCGGCCATTCTCGAGGAGATGAAGAGACGCGGCGCCGATGACATCATTCTTTTCGGCGGCGGGATCATCCCGGACGACGACAAGGACGAGCTGGAAAAGATGGGTGTGGCCAAGATTTTTACCCCGGGAGCCCCGACCGAGGAGGCGGTGGAGTTCCTTCGCCGGGCGATTGCCGAGAAACCGTCCGACGAGAAAATCATGTAGCTAAATCAAGTCCGTTCACACTATAGGCGCTTCCGGGAGGATTTATGTCGAAGAATATTGATGAAAAACAGCAGGCTGTCAGGGATGAGGTAGCGGCGTTTGCGAAGAAAGAAATTTATCCGGTGTCCGAGAAGTGGGACCGGATGGGAGAGCCGAGGGAGTTCCCCCGCGAGCTGTATCGCAAGATCGGCCAGGCGGGATTCATCGGCTACTGCATGCCGAAAGAGTACGGCGGCCAGGGCAAGAGCCACATTGAGTACATTACCCTGGTCGAGGAGTTGTGCTACCACGACGCCGCGGTGGGGTTGCTGTGCGCCGTCGGTGAGCTGGCCACGTACCCCATCCTGTACTTCGGCAACGAGGCGCAGAAGAAGAAGTACGTGCCGGACTGTGCCAGCGGCAAGCGTATCCCGGCCTTTGTGCTGACCGAACCGAACGCCGGTTCCGATGCGGCCAACCAGTCGACGATAGCGGTCGAGAGCGGCTCGGATTACGTGATAAACGGTGAGAAGATTTTCATCATGCACGGCGACGTGGCCGACGTGGGGGTTGTCTTCTGCAAGATCGAAGGCCAGCCGAAGCTGTCGGCGATTATCGTGGAAACGGATCAGCCCGGCTGGCAGGGCCGGACGCTCAAGCACAAGCTGGGCATGCGGGCGGCGACCACCGGCGGCATCATCCTTAAAGACGTCAAGGCGCCGAAGGAGAACCTGCTGGGCGAGATCGGCAAGAGTTTCCGGTACGCCATGACGACGCTGGACAGCGCCCGGATCGGGGTTGCGGCTCAGGGCGTGGGCATTTCCCAGCGGGCTCTGGACGAGTCGGTGGCGTACGCCAAGAAGCGCCAGGCGTTCGGTCAGCCCATCGCCAAGCTGCAGGCGATTCAGTGGATGATTGCGGACATGGCCACCCGCCTGGAAGCGGCGCGCGGCCTGGCCTACAAGGCGGCCCAGATGCAGGATCGAGGCGAGAAGTTCTCGCTGGAGGCCTCTATGGCCAAGCTGTTCTGTTCGGAGACGGCCAGGTTCTGCGTCGATCGCGCCATGCAGATCCACGCCGGGTACGGCTACATCGGCGAGTTCTCCCCGATAGAAAAGCTGTACCGCGACCAGCGGGTGCTGGAAATCTACGAGGGCACCTCCGAGGTCCAGCGCCTGGTCATTGCCGGCAACATCATTGGTCGTTGATGGTATTCGGGCAGTTTGAGATAGATTCCTTCGTCGAGCAGGAGTTCCGGCTCGACGGAGGAACCATGTTCGGTATTGTGCCGAAATTCCTGTGGCAGCGGTCGGTCGCGGCCGACGAGAATAATCTTATCGCGATGGTCACCAACGTTTTCGTGCTGAGAGCGCATGGCCGTGTCATAATGTTCGACGCCGGGCTCGGTGACACGCTCTCGGATAAGGAAAAGACTGTCTACGGCACGGACGGTGTCTCGGCCCTCGAGAGCGGCCTTTCGGGTCTGGGCCTGGCGTCGGATAAGGTAGACCGGGTCGTGCTGACGCACCTGCACACCGACCATGCCGGTGGGGCGGTGAAGCGGGAAAACGGCCGGTATGTCCCTCGGTTCAAAAATGCCCGGTACGTTGTCAGCCGGGACGAGTGGGCCGTGGCGCTCAGGCCTGACGAGCGAACCGCCGCCGTGTACATCCCGGAGCGGTTGCGGCCGCTCGAGGAGGCCGGCCAGGTGGAATTTATCGAGGGCGACACGGAGTTGTTTCCCGGGGTCAGGACGGTGCGAACGGGGGGGCATACGGACGCGCATTTTGCCCTGGAGCTGGAGTCGGAAGGCCGGCAGGTGTTGTACTATGCCGACATATTCTGCACCTCGGCGCACCTTCGCGTCCCGTTTGTGCCGGCCAGCGACCTGTATCCGGTGCAGACAATGGAAGTTAAGCGTCGGGTCCTGGCACGGGTTGTCGACACCGACGTTGTTCTTGCGTTTGATCATGATCCCCGGATGCCGTTTGCCACTGTCAGGCAGACCGGGATGGCGCTGGTGGCCGAGCCGGTCACAGCATAATACGAGCTTACACGGGTGAACACGTGTCACTTGAAGAAAAACTGAACCGTCTCGAGGAGATGCGCGCGGAAGCGAGACTTGGCGGCGGCCAGGCGCGCATTGACGCCCAGCACAAGAAGGGCAAGCTGACCGCGCGCGAGCGCATCGACCTGCTGGTCGATGCCAACTCGTTCGAGGAATTCGATGCCTTTGTCACGCACCGTTCCACCGATTTCGGCCTTGACAGGTTGAAGTTCCTCGGCGACGGTGTTATCACCGGGTGTGGCAAGATCAGGGGGCGTCCCGTCTACATTTTCTCCCAGGATTTCACCGTTCTCGGCGGGTCGCTCTCGGAGGCCCACGCGGAGAAGATCTGCAAGATCATGGATATGGCCATGAAAGTCGGTGCGCCGGTCATCGGGCTGAACGACTCGGGCGGCGCCCGTATCCAGGAAGGGGTGGTTTCGCTCGGCGGCTACGCGGACATTTTTCTTCGGAACACCCTGGCCTCGGGGGTGGTGCCGCAGATTTCGGTTGTCCTTGGCCCCTGCGCCGGGGGCGCCGTCTACAGCCCGGCCATAACGGATTTCGTTCTGATGACCAAGGGCACCTCCTACATGTTCGTCACCGGGCCGAACGTGGTGAAGACGGTCACGCATGAGGCGGTCTCGTCCGAGGAGCTTGGAGGGGCGCAGGTGCACGCGGCCAAATCCGGCGTGGCCCACTTTGCCTGTGACAACGAAGCCGACGCCGTGGCGAAACTCAAACGGCTGCTGGACTTCATTCCCCAGAACAACTGTGAAGACCCGCCCAGTGCCGACTGCACCGACCCACTTGACCGGGAGGATGAGGCGCTCGATCACATCGTGCCCGAGAACCCCAATCAGCCGTACGACATGAAGGACGTGATAAACCGGGTGGTCGACGCCGGTTCGTTTTTTGAAGTGCACGAGGAATTTGCGCCCAACCTGGTGGTCGGGTTCGCGCATCTTGGCGGCCGCTCGGTCGGTATCATCGCCAACCAGCCTGCCGTGCTGGCCGGGGTGCTGGATATCAACTCGTCGATCAAGGGCGCGAGGTTTATACGGTTCTGCGACGCCTTCAACATCCCCATCGTGACCTTCGAGGACGTTCCGGGTTTCATGCCGGGTGTGGAACAGGAGCACGGCGGCATAATCCGCAACGGCGCCAAGCTCCTGTACGCCTACTGTGAGGCCACCGTGCCGAAGATTACCGTCATCACGCGCAAGGCGTACGGCGGTGCCTACGACGTCATGAATTCCAAGCACGTTCGCGGCGACATGAACTACGCGTGGCCGACGGCCGAGATCGCCGTGATGGGGCCCAAGGGCGCGGTGGAGATCATCTTCAAGAAGGAAATCGCGGCGGCGGTCGACCCGGAGGCCGAGGTCCGAAAGAAGACCGAAGAGTTCCGTGAGAAATTCGCCAACCCGTTCATTGCCGCGGGACGCGGCTACGTCGATGACATTATCGAGCCGAAGACCACCCGCCCCCGCCTGATCCGCGCCTTCGAAATGCTCGAAACGAAGAAGGATACTAACCCGTTGAAGAAACACGGCAACATACCGCTGTAGCGTCGCCGTGAGGTCCGTCGCAGGCTGAGATGAAAGCGAGTATCAAAAAGATTCTTATCGCCAATCGAGGGGAGATCGCCGTGCGCGTGGTGCGGGCCTGCCGTGATCTCGGAATTACCTCGGTGGCCGTATACTCGGAGTGCGACAAAACCGCCTTTCACGTTCGCATGGCGGACGAGGCGGTCTTTATCGGCGACTCACCGTCGTCCGAGAGCTACCTGGCGCAGGATAAGATCATCGCCGCCGCGCAGCAGACCGGGGCGGACGCCATTCATCCCGGCTACGGTTTCCTTGCCGAGAACCCGGATTTTGCCGCGCGTTGTGCCGACGAGGGCATTATTTTCATCGGTCCGAAGGCTCAGACGGTTCGTCTGCTGGGCGACAAACTCCAGGCGCGCCGGATGGCGCTCAAAGCCGGGCTTTCGGTAATCCCCGGGGCTGACATTGAGGGCCGGGATTATGAGACGGCGTTGCGGGAGGCAAAAGCCCTCGGTTTTCCGGTTCTGGTCAAGGCGGCGGCCGGGGGCGGGGGCAAGGGGATGCGGGTCGTAAACTCCGAAGAGTCGTTGAGCGAGGCGCTGCAGTCGGCCGGCAGTGAGGCGCTCTCGGCGTTTGGCGACGGGCGCGTGTTCGTTGAAAAGTACCTCAGCCATCCCCGTCACGTGGAGATTCAGATTCTGAGCGACGAGCACGGCAACTGCGTTCATCTCGGCGAGCGGGAGTGTTCCATCCAGCGGCGCCATCAGAAGGTGATCGAAGAATCACCATCGCCGATCATGACCGAAGATCTGCGCTCCCGCATGGGCGAGGCGGCGGTCAAGGTAGCCCGGCAGTGCGCCTACGTGGGGGCCGGGACGGTTGAGTTCCTTGTCGACGAGGACCGTTCGTTTTACTTCCTCGAGGTCAACACGCGGCTCCAGGTCGAGCATCCGGTCACCGAAATGGTGACGGGTGTGGACATCGTCAAGAAACAAATTGCTATAGCGGAAGGCAAGCCCGTGGGTATCCGTCAGGACGAGGTCAGGCTCAACGGCCACGCCATCGAATGCCGCCTTTACGCCGAAGACCCGCTGCAGGGGTTTGTACCTTCCACCGGGACGCTGAAGAACTACCGTATACCGTCCGGTCCGGGCGTGCGGGTCGACTCGGGGGTCGTCATTTTCATGGAGATACCGATTTACTACGACCCGATAATCGCCAAGCTCATCGTGTGGGGCGCCGACCGCAAGGAGTCAATCGCCCGAATGAAACGTGCGCTCGAGGAGTTCAGGATTTCGGGCATCGAGACGACCCTCGGGTTTCATCGCGTCGTTCTGGACCACCCGCGATTTCTGGCCGGTGATTTCTCGACCAGGTTTCTTGAGGAGGAGTACCCCGAGCACGGCTACCGGTTTTTCAGCGACCAGTTGGCCCTGGAAGCGGCGCTTGCGGCCGCCCTGCACACCTTTGTCAGCGAGCGCCGAATAGCAATGCGCGGCGGGCCGGTGCCCGGGCGGGCAGCGTCGGACTGGAAATCGACTTATCGGAGAAAGAACCTCAGCAGGTTCGGGGGAAGCCGCTGATGCCGCGCTACCAGGTGGTCGTTGAGGGCGAGGAGTTCGACATCGAGATAGAGTACCGCTCGGAGCAATACCTGGTGACAGTCAACGGTCGTTCGCTGCGGATCACGAGCCATAGTCTGGGCGAGAGTCGGGCGCTGCTGTTGATCGGCAACGAGACCCTGGAGGTCGACGTGCGCGCCAACGGCGCCTCGGCCGAGAAGATGGTTTTCATACGCGGGCACGATATCCCCGTGACGGTCGAGGATTACCAGTTGGCGCGAATGCGAAAGACGGCCGGTATCAGCGCGGGACCGGCGCAGGAGACGTCGCTCAGGGCGCCGATGCCCGGCCTGGTGATCGACGTCAGGGTGAAACCGGGCCAGCGCGTGACGAGAGGAGAGCCCCTGATCGTCATCGAGGCAATGAAAATGGAAAACATCATCAAAGCCCGGGCCGAGGCCGTCATAAAAGCCACGCACGTGGCGGCCGGACAGTCGGTTGAGAAGGGCAACGTGCTGCTGGAGTTCGAGTAGATGGCCGACGACAAACGGAGAACATCGTCGGGGATTGACATCCCGGTCAGCCTTGGGCCCGAAGACGTCACTGTCGACCGTCAACGACTGGGGCAGGCCGGCCGGTATCCCTTCACTCGCGGCGTGTACGCCGACATGTATCGGGGTCGGCCGTGGACCATGCGGCAGTATGCCGGGTTCGGGACGGCCGAAGAAACCAACAAGCGATTCAAGTACCTGCTGGAACGCGGGCAGACCGGGCTGTCCGTAGCCTTCGACCTGGCCACCCAGATAGGTTACGATTCGGATCACCCGATGGCCAGGGGCGAAGTCGGCCGCACGGGGGTCGCGGTCTCCTCACTGCGTGACATGGAGACGCTGTTTGCGGGCATACCGCTTGACGAAGTGTCCACCTCGATGACGATCAACTCCACGGCCGTTGTTCTTCTGGCCATGTATGTGATTGTCGGAAAGAAGCAGGGTGTGGCGCCGGCGAAACTTGCCGGCACGTTGCAGAATGACGTTCTGAAGGAGTTCGTCGCGCGGGGGACCTACATTTTCCCGCCGCGGCCTTCGATGAAGATCGTCACGGACATCCTGGCCTATGGATCGACGCATCTGCCGCGTTACAACACCATCTCGATCTCCGGCTATCACATTCGCGAGGCCGGGGCTACGGCCGCCCAGGAGGTGGCTTTCACTCTGGCCAACGCCATCGCGTACGTCACGGCGGCGCTTTCGGCGGGACTGCTGATTGACGATATTGCACCGCGCCTGTCGTTCTTCTTCGCCTGCCACAATGAAATTCTCGAGGAGGTGGCCAGGTTTCGGGCGGCCCGGCGAATCTGGGCCGCCATAGTCAAGGAGCGGTTCAAGGCCGAAGACGAGTGCTCGATGCGGCTTCGGTTTCACACCCAGACCGGCGGGTCAACCCTGACGGCACAGCAACCGGAGAACAACATCGTCCGGACGACGCTGCAGGCGCTGGCCGCCGTGCTGGGAGGAACGCAATCGCTGCACACCAACGCCTACGATGAAGCGCTGGGGCTGCCCACCGAGAAGTCGGCCGAGATCGCCTTGCGAACGCAGCAGATCCTGGCCTGCGAGACCGGCGTGACCAGTACGGTCGATCCTCTGGCCGGGTCGTATTACGTGGAGTACCTCACAGACCGGATGGAGGAGAAAATCCGGGAGATGATGGACAGGATCGAGGAACTGGGCGGCGCGGTCAGGTGCGTGGAAACGGGTTATTTCCGCGACGAAATCGCCCGGTCTGCGTATGCGTTTCAGAGGCGCGTGGAAGACGGGCAACAGACGGTGGTCGGCATCAACAAGTACCGTTCGGACGTGGCCGGGATACCGTCGGTTTTGAAAGTTGACCCGCAATTGGAAAAGAAGCAGGTTGCGGCGCTGCAGGCGCTGAAGGCCGAGCGGGACAACGGCAAAGTGACAGCGTCGCTGGCGGCGCTGGAGGATGCAGCGCGGCGAGACGAGAACGTCGTCTATCCGGTGCTGGATGCAGTGGAGAATTACGCTACAACGGGAGAAATCTCAGATGTTTTCCGTCAAATCTGGGGTGAATACAGTGAAAGAACCTAAGCTACTCTTGACCGGTCTGCGCCTCGGGGTTGTTTTGCTGCTGGCGCTGGCCCTGGCGGCGGGCTGCTCCGGGGACAAGGACGGATCCGGCACGCCGGGGACGGGGGACTCGGCGGGCGGGCCGGACTCGACCGACATAAGGGAAATCGCCGCCATGTTTCGGGAGGCGGCCGTCCGCTGGCACCACGGAGACAAGGCGGTGCTTTACGATCTCGAATTCGAGTACGTGCGGAACAAGTACACTTTCGATGAGTATCTCGAGTTCAAGCAGATAAAGTATCTCGAGGCCGACAGCCTGGAGATGCTGGTGCTCAAGGACATAGAATTCTTCGACTACGACTCGGCCATCGCCGTAGCCGAGGCGGTCTTTGTCGGCCCGTCGGGTGATACATCGTATTACCCGGACCGCTACCGTCTGTACTATCAGAACGACCGGTGGATACATCCGACGTTCGGCACCATCGACTACCAGCTCGAGTACGAGGACCTGCGCCGGGTGGCCGATTCAGCCGCGGCGGCGGAGGCGGAACTGGAGGATTTCTAACCTCGTGGGCGGCCCGTTCATCTCGCACATAGGGATAGCCGTGGCCGATCTGGACGCTGCCGTCAGCCGCTGGGAGAAGTTGCTTGGCTGCCCGCCGTCCCTGGTCACCGAGGTGGCTGACCAGAGCGTGAGGGTGGCGATGTTTGCGCCTCCCGGGGCACGCGACGGTGCCTGCCGCCGCATCGAACTGATCGCGGCCACGGCTCCGGACAGTCCGGTCGGCCGCTTCGTGGAGAAAAGGGGGGAGGGCCTTCACCACCTGTGCCTGTACGTCGACGACATCGAGTCGAAGCTGAGCGAACTGAAGGCGGCGGGTGTGCCGCTCATCGATGAAACGCCGCGTGTCGGCGCGGAAGGTCGCCGGGTGGCGTTTGTGCATCCCCGGGGAACTCACGGAGTTTTGATAGAGTATGAGGAACGGCCCGCCTGACTCCGGCTGTCAGGAGCCGTCCAAGCGGGCAGCATCGCTGCCGGCGCGCGGTCGGCCGCACCGACGGCAGGTCGGCCGGCTGGTCGGGTTGGCCCGTCCGCACGGGCAGTTCCAGTAGCGGCTGCTCCGGGACGCCCCGACGGCAAGGCCCGCCCGGGGACGTCGGCGAAACACCCACAACAATCCGGCCAGCATGAGCACTAGGGGGAAAACATACCAGTAAGAGTAGCTGACACCGGCGAATACCTCGGCATCCCTGGGACCGGTGTACGCGAAACCCTGCTGGATAAGCTCCAGGCTCCCGCCCATCTCCGGGTAGTCGTCGGCAGCGGTTCTTCCCCACAAGGTGAAGAGAACCTGCCGGCCGTCGGGAAGCCGGTAGATGATGCCGGTGAATCGGTGGCGAAGCTGGACGGCGTTGACCGTGTCGGTGGACGTGAACTCAATCGTGAAACTGGACTGGGACGCCTCCGCGTACCCGGTCGAGGTGAGCAACTTCGACTCCGGCAACTGGAGTATCACATCCTGCACAACGCGCTCAACGGACCGTCGAAGATCGTCCCGGTTACGGACGGCTTCCTGAGCGGAGATGACCGACTTGAAGACCAGAAATTGGGCGAGCGGCTCGACGTGGGCTATTTGAAATGGGTAGTCGGCTGCATCAGGGTCGAGCTGCCAGCCGTCCGGTACCGGCACCTGAATCTCCCCGGCCAGGCGGACGAAATCGTCGGCCGCCGCCGGGACGGTGATTATCGAGAACAGCAGAAGCCCAAGGAGTATTCGCTTCATGGTATTTCAGGTATCGACTGGAACCCCGCGATAGCTAATGGAGAATATGCGGAGTCCGCTCGTCTTTTGCCTCAGTCGCCCGACGACGAGCCGAAGCTCCTGTCCAGGCATGCCTGGATCATGCCTATGCGCTCCCTGAGGAATCCCCGTCGGTCGACAGTCGGTCCATACTCGTACGTTCGTCCCGATCTTTTCCTGGAAAGGAGTCCCTTGTCGGTGAGGCGGTTCAGAATGGTCGATACGGTGGTGTAGGCAAGTCTGCTGTCCGGGCCGAGGTGAACGAGGGCGTTCTTTACTGTCAGCCGCCGGTGGGTCCAGGCCAGTTCCATCAGGCGGGCCTCGGTCGGGCCGAGGAATACGGCCGAACCGGCAGCCGACGGGTCGAAGTAGAATCCCGATCCCGGCATTGCTACATTTTCTTGCGGCGATGCTGCAGGATGAGGTGGACGCCGAGCGCGACCATGGCTACGGGAAGAAAGTAATCCCAGATATCACCGTAGATGATCCCCATCCGCTCCAGGAGCAGGAGCACGCCGAGTATTAGCAGCAGTATCCCGATAAACATGTGTCCGCCCTTGCATTGTGACTTACCGGACAAGTATACGTCGCAGCGCGGGAGGAGAAAAGCAGAAAAGCAGGCTTTAGCTCCGGCGGACGCCGGTGACGTCCTGGATGTCTGCGCGGTTACCGAATCTCCTTGAGCCGCTTGACAAGGACCGCCGTAATGGCTTCCAGCATCTGCCTGTCCTGGGTCGTGAAATTCGCCGGATGGTCCGAATCGATGTCGATTTCACCGAGCACCGTATCACCATCCAGCAGGGGAACGACGATTTCAGATCGGGTCGTGGGCGAGCAGGCCAGAAACCTCGGGTCGGCGGCCACGTCGTCGACGATAACGGTTTTCTTTCTTGAGGCCGCGGCGCCGCAGATGCCCTGGTTCAGCTCTATGCGAACGTGCTCGGTCGAGGGGCCGACGAACGGGCCGACCTCGAGAACCCCGCCGCGCATGATGTAGAAGCCGGTCCAGTTGAAGTTCTCGGAGAAGCCGTCAATCAACTCGGCGGCGGTTTGCAGAACGTCCGCCTCGCTGTTTTGCCGGGCTATGCCGATTCGAATGTTGTCGACCAATTGTTGGCGGTGGTTGTCCATCATAGTGTATCTTTCACTGCCTTCAGGTTCTCCATCGGTGTTTCCGGCGGTATCGAGCAGCCGGGGCCGATAATCAGCCGCGATGGGTCGTTGTCAGCTTTGAGTTTTTCAATCATACGGGACACCTCGTCGGGCGTGCCCTGCAACAGCCAGCCGCGTTGATCCGCGCCGCCTACGACGGCGCCCCGTCTGAGTTGGGCCTTATCCAGGGGGAGGTTGGTGGGTTCACTGGCGTCCCAGTTGTACAGGGACGCGTTGTACTCCAAGTCCGATAGTTCCTTGAGATAGTTGCTGCCGGAGCAGACGTGCAGCAGGTTGAGCGCGTCGGCCTCCGCGGCCCTGATAACCTCGAGGTCGTAAGGAACGCCAAACCGCTCGTATTCCTGCCAGGTGAGCAGATCCCGCGACGCCCACTGGGTGGTAGCGTAGAAAAGACCGTCGGCTCCGGCGTTGCGCAGTTCGGACACGTATCGCACAAACGTGTCGGTGATGGCCCTCAGGGCGACCTCCACCTTCTCCGGAGCGGTCCTGAGATGATCCGCGAGCAGCCCGTTTTCTTCGACCAGCCGCCCGGCAACGGCCAGGGGCGTGAATACCGTCATGAGAATCGGAAGCTCTCGATCCGAGCGCCTGCGGATTTTCGAGACCACGGTCAGGTGTTCGGCGAGCACGGGAGCCGTCGGAGCGAGCGGCTCTATCCTGAGCCAGTCGTCCGGTGTTCTGACCGGGAAATCGGTCTTGGTGTGTTTTCTGAATTCGTCGTGGGACCAATGCTGTCTCAGCCCCCAGTCTTCCACGTGGTAGTCAGCCCGGGGGTTGATCTTCATGAAATCCCAGTCGAACCGCTTTTGAAATTCCAGCATGGCCTCGACGGTTCCCTCGGCGTGGTGCTCCAGATGGTAGAAGTGTCGCCAGAACGACGCGGCGTACCGGTCCGGGCGCTCGCCGGCTATAATCATCTGCAATCGTTCCCGGTGCGAGTATCTGGGCATGGACTTAGTGATCCTTCCGGTCATATGGTTTAAACGCGAGACAGCTCAGCCGTCCATTGTCTTTGTAACAATCGTTGCTCGCCGGCGTTCTCAGAATCCCGGCGCCGGGCTGCAACGGTCTGCCTGCAGGACCTCTTGTCGGCGTCGTCGCGCCGGCGACCACGACCTCAAATATATCCCGGCGTCACGCCGTGGTCAATGCTCTGTTAAAAGAATGAGCAATATACCCGGCAAGAGTTTAGCCGTCCGCAGGTATGCCGAAAGAGGAAATGATCACGTGTATAGACAGGTGCACCTGTATAGCTCGGAGAAGGCATAGTGGCAAAGATCCTCGTCATCGACGACGAAGACTCAATGTGCAGTTTCATGGAGATAATGCTGGCCAAGGAGGGCTACGAGGTGGACACCACCTGTTCCGGTCGGGATGGAGTCGACCGTCTCCGCGAGCGGAATTACGATCTTGTCATTGCGGACCTCAACATGCCTGAGATGACCGGTCTTGACATTCTCAGGGAGGTCAAGTCGTTCAAGAGCGAGCAGGAGATCATCGTGATGACGGCCTTTGCCTCGGTCGACACGGCCATCGAGGCAATGAAGCGGGGCGCCGCGGACTATATCACGAAGCCGTTCAAGGTCGACGAGATCAAGCTGGCCATAGACAGGTCCATCAACCGCAGGAGACTCATCCTGGAGAACTCGGAACTGAAAAAGCAGCTCCAGGGGGACAATTCCTTCGACAAGTTCCTGGGCAAGTCGGAATCGGTGGTCAGGCTCAAAAAGCTCGTGCGGCGGATCGCCTCGTCGGACTCAACCGTGCTCATCCGGGGGGAGTCGGGAACGGGGAAGGACCTGATCGCGCGCGCCCTGCATCATCACTCGCCGCGCTGCGGAGGGCCTTTCGTAACCATCAACTGCGCCGCTCTGCCGGAGACGCTTCTGGAATCGGAACTGTTCGGTCACAAGAAGGGAGCCTTCACGGGCGCCTTCCGGGACAAGGATGGGCTCTTCAAAGTGGCCAGCAGCGGAACGTTCTTTCTCGACGAAGTCGGCAATACTACCCCGGCCATCCAGGTCAAGCTGCTGCGGGTCCTTGAGGACAAGAAGATCACCCCGCTGGGCGGCACCAAGCCGATGGACGTGGACGTGCGCCTGCTCGCAGCAACCAATTCGGACCTGGAGGAGGACGTTCGGACCGGTCGTTTCCGCGCCGATCTGTTCTATCGGCTCAACGTCATTCCCATAGTGATCCCTCCGTTGCGGGAACGGAAAGAGGATATTGCCCTTCTGGCCGATCATTTCGCCGCCAGGTTCTCCGAGAAGCTCAACGTTCCCGCAAAGAAGCTGACGCCCGAGGCCATGCAGGTGCTCATCAACTACCCGTGGCCGGGCAACGTTCGGGAACTCGAGAATACCATCGAGCGAGCCGTTCAGCTTGACCGTACAGGGACGCTGGAACCTTCCGACTTCCCGGAGAGGCTGACCAAACCGAAAGTGGTGTCAGTGGTTTCCGAGAGCGATCCCGTGACGCCGACGCTGGAGTCCATCGAAAAGGCGTACATCCAGTACGTCATGACCCAGACGGACGGCAGGAAAACGGAGGCAGCAAAGCTTCTTGGCATCGATACGTCAACCTTGTACCGAAAGCTTGATAGATACCGTATGAACGAGCTGACGGGGGAAAAGCCCGTTCGGCGAGGGAAGAAGGCTGCGGGGAAGTAACGGGCGTCTGAGCAGGCCTCCGTTACGACTTCCCCGGTCATTCACGGAGAACTCTGAGCAGCAGGGAGATTTGATATGAACAGGGCCAGTCAAGCGCGACGGATGCGGGGGTTCACCCTTATCGAAATAATGATCGTGGTGGTCATCATAGGGATTCTCGCGGCCATCGCCATTCCGCGATTCATGCGTTCGACGACCAAGACAAAGCAGTCGGAGGCCAAGTTGATCCTCAAGCAGATATACACCAACGAGCGGGCCTACCGACAGCAGTCATTGTCGAACAGCTACTACATTCCAGGCGCGGCCGCGGACGCCGCGAACCCGCACGTGCTCAACGACATCTGGATCGACATCATGCCGAAGGCGAAGTACTCGTACCTGGTGACGGGGGGAGCCGATGTCTTCACCGGCACGGCGACGGCCAATATCGATGATGACCCGGCGATTGATACCTGGGTGATTGATCAGGACGGTGATTTACGAAATACGGTCGATGATGTCTTACTGTGACCATACGACGGCTCGCGGCTCCGGGGTGCAGTCTCGTGATCTGCCCGGAGCGATAAGCGGGTTCTTTGCGTTTTGCGAAGATATCGGGCAATATGCGTCAGTTGCGACCGGGCGGCAGGCCCTGAGACCAGTGGGGGGATGCCGACACCCCTGGTCGGCGGGCCGAATTCGCCTGCAGGACAAGCAGTTACCGGCGGCGGGGGTTGTTCAAAAAAAGCCGCCGGGAGAGGCACGGGCTTTGCGATTTCCTGAGTCGTGAATGACGAAAGACCTAACTCTTAACCTAGTTTTGTTGGAGGAGGCTGACATGTTTTCCAAGTTCCACAATCGCCAGAGGGGTTTCACCCTGATCGAGCTGATGATCGTGGTCGTCATCATCGGTATTCTTGCCGCGCTGGCCATTCCGCGGTTCATGCAGGCAACCACCAAGTCGAAGCAGTCCGAGGCCAAGCAGATCCTCAAGCAGATATACACCATGGAGCGCACGTACCGCCAGGCCAACGGCACGTACGGTGACAACGGCGCCGCCGCCGCGGCCAACGGTGGTGCTATCCAGACCTTCCCGCAACTTGGCGTGGAGATCATGGAAGGTAACATCTATGCTTATGGCATCGTGGCTGCGCAGAACACCTTCACCGCCACGGCGACCGCCGACCTCGACGACGACCCGGCCATCGACACCTGGTCGATCGATGAGGATGGCAACCTGCAGTGCGTAATTGACGACGCGACTGTGTAAGAACCGAAACTGACTGTTACGCTATGGGCGCCCCGTTTCGACGGGGCGCTTTTTTTTTGAGGCGCACCGCCGTACCTGTGGCCGGGAACGGCGGAAGCCTGTTTAAAGTTGACCGGCAGGGCTGTACGACAGTATCATTGCGGTGTTTATGAGAATGTCGCTACTTACTGCTGTGGCCCTGTTCGCGTTGCCGGTGCTCGGCTCCGCCCAGGACGGGGTCCCGGAATCGCCGGAGCGCTTTGGCCTGGAGCATCTGTCGGCCTATCTCGGCCTTAAGCCCGACGACATCTCCTTCCGGGCTGATTACACCGAGCCGGATTCATTCCGGCTGGCTGCCGTCGCCGACCTGATGGTTCAGCCGCTGGGGATGCTTGACTATGCCGACGGGCTGAGAAAGAGCCGCCAAAAAGGACAGCCGGAGATTCTGGCCCGTATTCTCTTTACCGACCTGAGAACTGAGTACCGTGGGCGGCGACGCGGGCCGTACCAGCCGGATATCGCCGAGGTCCGGGGATCATACAACCTGTACTATACCGACGTGGCGCTGAATCAGCTCCTCACCCGTGCCG
The DNA here is from genome assembly GCA_035529075.1 of Acidobacteriota bacterium. Classification (NCBI taxonomy): domain Bacteria; kingdom Pseudomonadati; phylum Acidobacteriota; species Acidobacteriota bacterium. The sequence continues at coordinate 36,761 of DATKXK010000021.1, forward strand.
CGACCTACCTTGACGTCGTATTCCCCCGTTCCTCCGAAATGATGCTCTCGCGGCTCGAGCCCGGGCAGAGGGACTTTCTGACGGATGAGTTCAAGGAACTGCTGGTGGCGAGTGTCGAAGAGGAGTTTATGTCGATGGAGCAGCTCGACTCGCTCGAGAAGCTCGAAGAGGAGTATACCGACAGGTTTGCGAAGTTCGGCACGAAGATTGACTCGGATCCGATCGTGGCGGCCGGGATCGATTGTCTGCGCGACATGCTGCTGGAGGTCAAGGCAATAAGGGGCCTCCTGAAATCGACGGAAAGAACCCCGGAGATGATGCTCAAGGTGGTGGGGTATTTGCCGGATAACGTGAGCACGGACAGCTACCTGGGCAAGCAGCCGGGCTGGCGTATCGGTGGTCCGGGGAACGACTACTACGCCGGTGACTACGCCTTCATCCTCGATTTCGGCGGGGATGACATATACGATCTCACCTTTGATCCGGACCGGCCGCACGGGGTGATCATCATTGACCTCGAAGGCGACGATCACTATCGCGCGAAAAGCGACTTTGCGCTCGGTTCCGGCTGCCTGTCGGTCGGCCTGCTGCTGGACTTCGCGGGCAACGACCGGTATGACGGCCGCTCCTTCGGTCTCGGCTCCGGGTTTTTCGGGTTCGGTCTGCTTTACGACGCGGGGGGAGAGGATCGTTACGACGGAGACACGCACGTTCAGGGCGCCGGCAGTTTCGGCCTGGGATTGCTGGTCGATGAAGGTGGACGGGACGTTTACAACGCGGCGTTGTACTCACAGGGATTCGGTTTTGTCGAAGGGATCGGCGTCATTTTTGAAACGTCCGGGGCCGACTCCTATTACGCGGGCGGCAAGTACAAGGATCACCTCCGCTACGAGGATCACTACCTCTCCCTGTCACAGGGATTCGGCTACGGTCTGCGGCCGTCGATGTCCGGCGGCATCGGCGCCATAGTCGACCTGGAAGGAAACGACTTTTTCTACGCCGATATTTTCGCCCAGGGGTGCAGTTACTGGTGGTCGCTGGGTGTCATCTACGACTCTTGCGGCAACGACAACTACCAGTGTTTTCAGTACGGGCAGGGGGCGGCCACGCACATGTCGCTCGGTATCTTGATTAACGACCTCGGCAACGACGTCTATTTCGGCAAGGGGCTGATGCAGGGATGCGGGCATGACTACTCGTGCGGGATCATACTCGACCGGGCCGGTGACGATACCTACACCGCCTATGACCTTTCGCAGGCGGCCGGCTCGGCCAACGGAGCGGGTGTGCTGATCGACAACGGCGGCGATGACAGGTATTTCAGCAAGAATCCCAGGAACACGCAGGGCTACGGCAACCCGCGGCGGGATTTCGGTTCAATCGGATTGTTTATCGATCTGGGCGGAAGCGACCAGTACGCCGGTAACGGCCGCGACAACTACTATTGGAAGACGGACTCCAAGTGGGGCGGCGGCATGGACATCGAGTTGCACCCTCCCGACAGCGCCCAGACGCAGTAGTGAAATGATGCAGAAAGTGATTTGGCAACGGCTGCTTGCCCTTATACTGCTTACGGGTCTTTTATGCCCTGAGGCCCCGGCTGCCGGTGAGCTGGAGCGCAGGATTGACTCACTGTTCATCATAGCGTCCTCCGGCGAGGTACGCTTCCGTGACCAGAACGAACCGGCGATGGACTCCGTTGCCGCTCTGGGCGCAGCCGCGGTGCCTCACCTGATTGAAAAGTTCACGACCAAGTCAGCGCGCGAGCGCTGGACGGTCATCTGGATACTTCAGCGGATAGGCTCGGCGGCCGTCCCGGACCTCGTGCGAGCCCTGGACCGCGAGGACGGCCTGGTCGTCCAGCGGATCTGCTGGGCGCTGGGGGATATCAAGGATACGGCCGCGGTACGACCGATTATGAGAGTATGTACGCATGAGCGCTGGCAGGTGCGCGACCAGGCGGTGGGTGCGCTCGGGAAAATCGGTGATGCCGAAGGCGGGCCGGCGGTGCTTCAGGCCCTGGCCGACTCCATCGGGCAGGTGCGCAAATCGGCGGCCGTGGCGTGCGGGCAGCTTGGCCTGGGCGCGTCGGTCATGCAACTGGCTCACGTTCTGGGAGACGATTTCTATGGAGCGCGGATGTCGGCGGCGCATTCCCTGCTCACCATGGATACCGCCGTCACGGTGCGAGCACTGAGTGATTCGATGAGTTCGGAAAATCATCTCCTTGGAAACCTTGCCTGCCGTGTGCTGGGGCAGTTGGGGACGGATGAAGCGCTGGAGATTCTGCTGGAGCAGGCGGTATCCGGTGACTCCGAAAGGCGAGCTCATGCCGCCACGGCGCTCATCGCTGCCGACCCGTTGGACAATTGCGGGTTCCGCCGGTACCTGCTCGAGAACGAAACCGATCGGCTGGTCGTGCTGAAGATTCAGTCCGCCATTCAGGCTGTCGGCGATGGCCAGTGACAATCTCTCGGAGCGGCTTAACCGAATCAATGGCCATATTGCCGACGGATACAGGCCCGTACCGGCATCGAGCCTGCCGTCGCGATACGGGAAGCTCGCCGGCGCAGTCGGCGGAGAACTGCTCGCAGGTGAGGCCGGAGCGTTCTGCCTGGTGAGGACCGCGTATGAGGACGGTTCACGCTTCGGCAGTTGCACTCTTGAACCCCGGTCATACGACGCTCACGTTCCATATGCCTGTTTCACGGCCGGTTTGTCCGACGGCGTCGCGTGCCTGTCGGACCTCCTCTTTTTCGATATCGAAACCACCGGTCTGGGCGGAGCCGGAACAGTGCCCTTCCTGGTCGGGTTCGGCTCCCTGTCGCCCGGCGGTTTCGAACTCCGGCAATATCTGCTTCCGGATTATTCCGACGAGCGAGGCATGCTTGAGCACCTGGCAGGGGAACTGACACCGGACAAGACGCTTGTCACGTACAACGGAGCCGCCTTCGATCTGAACCTGCTCCAGGATCGGCTCATCATCAACCGGGTAAGTCGCGAAATCGAAGTACAGGGGCACATAGATCTCCTGCACGCGACCAGGCGACTGTTCAGGCGGCGGCTCGGCGACTGCACCCTGGCCAATGTCGAGCGCGAACTGTTCGGTTTCTTCCGGCAGGGCGATATCCCCGGCTACCTGATTCCGTCCGTCTATTTCTCGTGGCTCTCCGAGGAGCGGGCGGATGACATACTGAACGTTCTCGAGCACAATCGCCTGGACATATTCTCACTGTACTTCCTGTTGAGGCACATCGTTTCCGTGTTCGCGTCTGAAGGTCGTGAGCTTTATGACGTGGACGACGTCTATTCGCTTTCTCGGGTGTACGGTCGACGCAGGCAAAACGACCGGGTGGTCAATCTGCTCGACGGCATACAGGGGACGGGGGGAGGGGCAATCGAGGCGGACATCCTTCTGTACCAGGCGCAGGCCCTCAAGCGGGCGGGCAAGCCGGAGGCTGCCGCCCGGCTGTGGGAGCAGCTCTGCGGGGAGAAATCCAGGGAAGGTTACCGGGCGTGTATAGAGCTGGCCAAGTACTTCGAACACCAGGTGCGGGACGTATCGCGGGCGTACCGGCACGCCCAGCGGGCGGTGCAGGTTTGCCCGTACGGTGAGACGCACAAGAAAGACCTGAGACGGCGCCTGAAGCGTCTCGATTCGAAGCTGTCCCGTCGGTAGCATTGCCTCGACCGCACTCAAAAACCCGCCGTATCAGCCGATACCAAATGTGAAAGGCGGGTTTATGGATATAGACATACTCCGAACGATTGTCGCGGACCGAGGGGAACTGCTGGCGCTTCCTCAGACACTCGCAGAAGTATTGCGCCTGGTGAGAGACGAGGGTTCGACGGCCGATGATCTGGCCGCGGCGATTACCAGAGATCCGGCCTTGACGGCGAAGGTTCTCCGAATAGTCAATTCCGCGTTTTACGACACGGGCCGCAGGATCGGGTCGATGACTCAGGCGGTCATGACGCTGGGGATGCGTCAGATCACGGCGCTGGCTCTCTCGACCTCGGTGTACAGACTTTTTGAAGGCTGGGGATCATCATTCGACAAGCTCCGCTTCTGGCGCCATTCGCTTGAGGTAGCCATCGCCTCACGGACTATCGCCGAGCGGGTGGGTCTGCGCGAAGTGGAAGAAGCGTTTGTGGCCGGCCTGCTGCATGACATCGGCCTGCTTGTTCTCGAACACTCCTTCCCGGAAAAATTCGCCCGCGTATGGGCCGAAGCCGCCCGCGATAACAACCTTGTTGACCTCGAGGAAGACGTCTGGGGGACAGATCACGCCCGCGTCGGGCAGTTCCTGCTCGGGCAGTGGCATCTGCCCGAGTCCATATGCCGATCGGTCGGTTCGCATCACACCGTGTTCGTCCCGGGCACCCGCGACCCCGAACTGAAGCCGTGCCAGGTGGTCTGTCTGGCGAACCACGTCTCTCGTTTCTCGATCGCGGGCTCACCGAGGCCGGGCAGCGGCACCGACCGTGAGAATCGAGACATCCTCCAGGAGAACCTTCAGCTGACCCGGGAGGAGATCCACAAGATCGAAAAGGACCTCTTCAGCCAAACCATAGCCGAGGCCCGGTACCTCGAGATGGACATCGGTTCGGTGGATAGTATCCTTCTGGAGGCCAACCGCCTGCTTTTCGACCAGTACCTTACGGTCGAGAGTCTTCTCAAAGAGAACCGCCAGATGCAGCAGCGGATCGTACGGGACCAGTTTCAACGCGTGTCCGTGGAGTCGTTGAAGTCCACGAGGGCGACGTTTGCACGGAACCTCGACGCTGAAGTGCTGACCATGCGCAACAAGGCGGAGGAAGTAAGGAAGGGGATCGAGGCCGGCATGGTGACTGCCCCGGCGCCATCGATTCTGCACACGCTTGACGACATCCTGAGCAGCATCGAGACGGTGCGCAGCATGACCAACGAATTGAAAAATCTTTCCCAACTCGACGCAGGGGTCCTGAGCGAGGACCGGAAGCCGGATATGCCGGACGGCAGGGCGGAGTCAGAGGTCGGTTCGGTTGAGGAGCGGGTTCACGTCGGATGATTGAGGACGGCACGCGGACAAACGGCCGGTCCTGGGAATCAGGATCGGCCGTTTTGTCAGGTTAACAGTCGACAGGGGTGACCGGGATGTCAATCGGAGCTGCTGATCACGATTGCCGCACCGTTTGCGGAGACTGTCAGCGAATCGCGACCCTTGCCGAATCTGTGTTCCACTGATTGTTTCGCCCCTTCGCCCGTGATTCTCAGGGGCAGCAAAGTCTGGATATCTCCGTCAACGCTCGTAGCCCGTAGGTACACGTCGGAGCGATCGGCCACCGCCAGGTTGATCTTTCCGTACGAGGCGTCGATAGTTGACGCCCCCCGCAACGGCCCATCCAGTATAATCGTGGCCAGGCTGTTCACGGCGACAAGGTACAGGGGGCCGGTCAGACCTGCCCCTCGAAACTGTCCGAAACTGCACGTGGTCGTCAGGCTGCCGCCGACGTCGAGGACGTCGATGGTGGAGTGAGTGTTGGTCAGCACGGCTGACTCACTGACCCGGCGGACTATAATCGGCATATAGGCGTTCGTGACCGACACCTCGCCGTCGACGTCCGTGACCTCTACCGGCCCCAGGGTGTTTTCAATGGACACCCTGCCGGTGTGATCGCTCACGCGCACGTTCCCCGAATTCTTAAGCTGTACCTGACCGCGGCAGTTGCGCAAGGTCACTGCCTCGTAGGCATTCTGAATCTGCATGTCGCCGTCGCAATCGGAGATCTCGACGGGTCCGTATGCATTTTGGGCGACGATCGGGCCTGTCACGTCCTGAAGCAGGATTGAGCCCATGGAGTTCTCAGCCGTGACGCCTCCCCTGACAAGCTCCACTTGCAACTCTGAGGAGGAGCCGGTAACGCTGAGTCCGCCCTGGAGGTCACTTATCTGCACCTGGCCGTACGCGTTCGTGCAAACGACCGGGTTGGTGCCGGGGACATCTACCGAGAGCACGGAAGTGAGAATCCTCGTGGTGGGGTCGCTGATACCGGGCAAAGTGGCAGTGACCATGTAATCACCTCCGGTCGAACTCACGTCGAGTCGTGCGCGAGAGACGAAATCCTTTTCGTCGCTGCGGGATCTTGCCTGCACCTCTATTTCCAGCCGGGCGATCACAAGGTTGCCATCGTAACCCAGGATACGAACGTCGCCATGGGGGTTGGCGACGATTATGCGTCGGTCAGAGTCGGTGACCCTGATGCTGTCCGAGTATTCGCGTATCAGGCCGGCTTTGCCTCCAGGTTTAATCGTCCACCTGCCGCGGTCAGCAGTAATATTCGGAATGACGATTACCGGCGGCTCCGGCGGGGGCGATGGCCAGTCTTCGAGGTCGGTGTCCGGCCAGTCTTCCAGGTCGGCGTCTGTTTCCTCCACACGCCGTGCCTTCTCCATAGCTTTCAGTGTGCTCTTGAGCACTTCTTCAGCGAGTTTTTCGACATCGACAAAGCGCTTGATATTGGCTTTGAGGTACGCCTGCAGCTTGCGGTCCCCGTCCTTTTGCATGCGTGAGTGTTCGACGTACTCTTCAGTGAGGTCGACCAGGATGTTCATCTCGCGGTGAAGGTTTCGCACGATTCGGCAGCATTGCGACTCGGCCATGGCCGGGTCTGCCAGATGGGCGTTCTCCAGAGCTTTCAGATCGGCGACGAACCGGCCGATATCCTCCAGGAGCGGCTCGTAACTTTCCGCGTATTTGCCGCTCTCGAGGCCGGACGCGAATGGTTCGAAACTGATCGGGTGGGCGCGGCGTGTTTCCGGATCGAGGTCCGACAGGTAGTCGCTGTAATCCTCGACGATCTCCTGGAGCTGTTCCAGGATGTCAAGGTATTCGTCGGCCAAATCCTGAGAGAGAGCATCCAGTTCGTCCCGCAGGTCCTCCAAGGACTCGTAGATGCGCTCGTCATCCGGGGGCACCACCTGAGCCGGGGAAGCGACCCAGGACACGAGAACAGTCAGACAGGCGGCTGCAACGGCTCTGCCAATCGCTCTTTTCCTCATATGGAAGTCACCGCCTTTCCGACTCCCGGAACTCCCGTTCGTCCCCCCAGGGGTGTTCGCCGACAACACAGGCTCGGGTCATCGGGCCGTACATCGAAGTCTCCTTCTCGATCCAGTCAGTCCAATAAGTAGCGGCGGTTGCAATCCCGCTGTCAACTGTTAACCTACTTATGGTTACGCAGGGCGGGGCGGAAGGTTTCGGGCGGAACGCCTGCCGGGTAAGAGATTGCTGAGCGTGGTCTGTTTTCAGAAGATTGTGAACTTACTTGCACCAGGTTTGTTCCAGAAATAGGCGAGTTCGGGCGGAGGCTGCTCGTGTTGTTCGGGCGCGTTTTATAACCGGTTGTTTGTCAGCGTCTTAACATCGTGCCTATGGGGTCGCCCTAGTATCTCCGGCCCGGGACAGATTGCCGACGGTGGGGCATCTGTTTTGCGCTGTCTAAGGCAAACCACGATGAGGCAATCCAATGACGGGAAAACACCGGCAATGAAGGTTCCGGCAGTACTGCTCTTTGCTTTACTGGCTCTTGGTTCGGTTGGTCAGGCCCACGGTTTCGACCGAGTTGCGGTGCATTCGGCCCGAATGCAGGGACTCGACCTTGGTGAAAGGGCGGGTTCCAACGTACGCACCAGCGGGACGAGCCCCGTTGCGGCTGCGTTTTCGGATATCCTGTTGTCCCAGTATCAAGGCCCGGCCAGATTCGATCAGGAGAACCCCTGCCTTAGAGAACTGATCGACGGGGGCCGGCTGATCGCCTGGGAGGACACTCGCTGGGGAGCCCGCAAAATCTTTTACCAGCTTTTCGATGCCGACGCCAACCGGTCGGGCGGTAACCAGTTCACCGCAGGATCCGCCATGGGCACTGATTACGTTGAACCCAGCCTGGCCGTGGATACCTCAGGTCGCATCTACCTGTTCTACCGTGACAAAACGCGCGGGCTGGTTTTTGGCTCGCGGTATTTGCCGGATCTGACGGTTGATCTGCCCGAGTTCCTCGTCAACGACACCAGTTCGGGCTCGTTCGCCGGTCCCTTTGCCCTGGCCGTTTTTCCGGACGGCCGGACGGTTGTCGTCTGGGAGAACTACGACGCCACCGGCTCGAACATAGGCGTGAGAATTTACAATACCGGCGGCGTCAGTGTCTTCGGTCCGGGCAGGGTCAACTCCGACGTCAGCATTGCGCAACTCTGGGTACCTTCAGTAGCCGCCGAACCCAGCACCGGGTTTCTTGTTGCGTGGGAGGATTACCGGTCAGGAAACGCAGACATTTATGCCCGCTTGTTCGACGGTGACGGCGATGCGGTGGGGGATGACTTCGCGGTCATCGAACCCATTGCCGGCGCTACCGACCAGTTCGCGCCTCAGATGGTCTATTCCGCCGTCGACGGTTACGTGATCGGCTGGATTGACAGACGTGAGGGCCAGGAGGTCTTCATTCAGCAGTGGGATTCCAACAGCGGGCGGGTCGGAGAGAATCGTCGAATCTCTCTCGGAGATACTCTCGTCAGCAACTGGGATCTGGACCTGGCGGCATCTGACGAGGGTAAGATCCTGGCGTCGTGGGCGGCCTTCGGAGCGGCGAACTCGATACTGGCTGTCCGCTTTGATTCGGGGATGGTACCGGGCGGACCGGCGCAGGTGCACAATCTCTCGGAGTACGGCGGCCGCTGGGGTCCGTCAGGAGATTACGGCCAGGGCGGCCGGTACTCGCTGACCTGGACCGAATTCGAAGATGACGATCCCGATATTGATTTCATGGTATTTAACGATTCGGCTGAGCAGACGTTTGATCCCGAAATACGCGTTAACCTGGACAGCAGTGGGGCGCCTTCGTTGGCGCCTTCGGTTGCCGCCTCGACGGACTGGTATGATCTGTTTGTCTGGGTTGACGAGCGGTACGACGCCGGCGACGTTTACCTTCAGACACTTTCGGCGGCGGGAGTACGGCTGTATGGCAACCTCCGTGTCAATCAGGACACGGGCATGAGCCTGCAGGCCGAGCCGGCGATAGCTGTTTCGGAGACGCAGTCGCTGGTTGTCTGGACGGACAGCCGCCCGTTGGCCGGGATTGCGGGACAAAGAATCTTCGGGCGGTACGCCACCCCGCTGGGCGAGTTTGAAGGCGACGAGTTTCTGGTCTCGGATACAGGTCAGGCCGCCGTAAAAGGCGTGGTCAAGGCGGTGATGGCGTCCTCGGGGCAGGCCCTGGCGGTTTGGACGGACAGGCGCGATACGGTCCCACAGGTCTGGGGACGATGGCTGACTCCTTCAGGTACGCTTGATGGCGACGAATTCCAAATATCTGATCCGGTTACCGATCGCAAGAACGCCGATCTGCACACCGGCGTCGACGCGCTCGGGCAGTTCTACGTCGTCTGGCTCGACCGTGGCGGCACCGATCCCGCGGTCAAGGGTAAGTGGTACGAGACGGGCAAGGCCGAGGGCGGCGCCTTCACGTGGATGTCGTCAGTTCCCGGGGTGACTATCGACGATATCGCCGTTGACGTCAATCAGGCCGGGGAGATCATTCTGTTCTGGAGCGGCGCCGCGGGTGGAGTGAGGGAAATATACTCGACCCGGCTTTCTTCCAGCGGTGCCGTCCTGACGCCGCCGCTCGAAGTGACGGACCATCCCGATGCCGACGCCACGCAACCGGCCGTCTCAGTCGATGAGAACGGCTACGTCGGTGCCGCCTGGGTGGATCGCCGCAACGGCGCCCGGCAAGTCTACTACCAGATACTTGACAATTCGTTCCTGCCGGTCGGCGTCAACGAACCCGTCTCTTCGGTTATTCCCGAGTTTATGGAATCGCCGGCCACCGATGCCCATCGGGGAAGGGCCTGGTTTGCCTGGGCGGACCCGCGCGCGAACGGTTTGAACGTCTATGCGTCCAGTGTCGTGTACCTGCCCACCGACGTTGAAGACGAGACCGAGGACGTGTTGCCGGCCGCGTTTGGTCTGCACCAAAACTACCCGAACCCGTTCAACCCGGCCACGACGATTGAGTTCTCCGTCCCCGTCAGTTCCGAATTGACCCTTACCGTCTACAATCTGCTTGGTCGCCGGGTAAAGATTCTTGCGCAAGGCAGATACTCGACCGGTACGCACAGGATTCTCTGGGACGGCACCGACGATTCAGGAGATCCCGTGGCCAGCGGAGTCTATCTGTATCGTCTCGGTAGCGACGAGTTTTCAGAGCAGCGCAAGATGCTGCTGCTGAAATAAGCCCGACCGGGCACCTCTCAAACGACCTGCTCCACCCGCCGATTTTTCCGCCTGCAACATCAGAATAGATCGCGACGACTCGCTCTGTTTTCCCGGGTTGCGGACGGCTCAGACGGATTTTACCCGGACCCTGCATTGTGATACGGACGGCCTCCCTCTGCTGACTGGCTATGGCCTTGCTGGCGGAACTCTGCCGGAAGAACGGTCCGGAAGTCTCCGGGCCCGGGCGTATGGCTTACGATCCGCGCGACTGTCAGTGAGGGAAGAAGAGGGCGCCGAAATCCTGAAGGAAATGGGCGATGATGCACGGCCAGATGCTGCCGGTACGAATGTACAGAAGCGAAAACAAGACACTATAGGTGGCGATAACGATAAACCCGGGCAGACCCTGGTAGGCGTGACACAGGCCGAATACGGCGGCCGAAACGATCGTGGGAATGATCCAGCTGCGAAACCGTCCGACGAGACGAAGGCGCGTCATCAGGTATCCCCGGAAGGCCGTCTCTTCGCAGATTCCCGCCGTCAGCGAAACCACTACCCAGACGACCTTGCCGAACGGATCGGAAGGAATCAGCAGGCCGATTTCACCCGGCATGGGCAGCCCGACCTGAGCCAGCAGCCAGGAGAGGCCCGATAGAATCAGATTTGAGACGAGCAGAAAGGCACCTGCCCAGAGAAAATCAAGACCCCGGATTCTCTTGAATCCGAGTCCCCTCAGGCCGGTGGCTTCCGTATAAGCGCCTCCATAATTCAGCAGAAACACCGCCCACTGGAAGAGCACGGTAGTGATCAAGAGGAAGATCAGCATGCCCTGGTTCAGGCTTTTGAGCAGAGAGGAAGAATCCTCACCGACGCCCAAAACGGAAATGACGGGGTAGATGAGCAGCAGGAATATGAGATTGAGCCAGGTGAGGGTAGTTCGACGGAAGTCCTGGTTGCCCGAGGCAGTGAGAAACTGGCTGGATTTGTCGCCGGGCCAGCCCAACTCTCCCGATTCGCTATATGCGGCAATCCGTTCGTAGGGTTGATCGTCCAGACCGGCCTCGCTTTCAGCTTACCGGGGGGTTCAACTGATCGTTGGTTGACCTGTTCTTCCTCGCTATAGACCCTGCGACCAGAGCCAATCCGAGTACGATGATCAGGAGAGGCCAGCTGTACTTGATCGGAGGCAGCAGGTTGGATGTATGGCCCCAGAGGTATAGGCCGATGCCCAGCAGTATCACGCCGCTGACAAGTGGCCGCCTCTTCTTCGGTCGTTTCTGCTGCGTTTTGCCCGTCATGTCTTCCCTATCGGTTTGCATTCCATTAACTCCGTCTACAGAATATATGGCAAAAACTGTGCAATTGTTTAGGTAAACTTGATCTCACGGCAATTTTCGTGGCTCGTGCCGGTCGGGTGAATCACGTGATACCGGTGTAACCCGTTGGCGCAAAACGGACGTGACGGGCTTGTGGTAGCGCAGGGCGTCACCGCCGGGTAGGTTCTGGGGCAACCGCAAGGTCCCGCAGGGCGCGGGGCTGGTCGGCAGCATACTGCAAACTCGAAACGGCCCACAGATAAAGGGGGATTCAGGAGATGGCGGGAAACAGGGTGATCTACCAGAACTGGATTGCAGATACCGGCCGTGGTCGGCGGCGGGACCGCAGCGGCAGCCGGTCCGGGCTTGATGACCGCACCTTGACGCCCGCTCAAGCGGCCGCTGATCGGGAGCGCCGGGACCTGATCGGACGGGAAGTGGCAAGGGCGCTGCTTGCGCTGACGGACGACGAGCGTGAGTTCATTGAGCGATTCTACTTCGCCGGGCAGAGTTACGCCTCTGTCCGTGAGAGTTCCGGGCGAGACGTCCACAAGCTGGAGGCGTTGCACAAGCGGGCACTCAGGAAACTCAGGAAGGAGCTTGCTCCACTGGTGGCCCGGCTTTACCACCTTCACCGGGCCCCGGAGGCTGACTGCGTAATCTGCAATTCCCCGTTTCGCCCGCAGATCGACTTGTTGATACGGTATCGCGACAAGTCCGGCACTTGGAAAGACATCATCGGGACCCTCAGGAGCCGTTACGGGATCAGGATCGGCACGCCGCAGATTCTGATCGGCCACGAGAAATACCACTGAACCGTCCGGGGCTGCAGGTTATCGGGAAACGACGTTTCTGCAGCACGGCACACGTCCTGGAGGAAAGAATATGGCGGCGAAAACTGAATCGAACGTAACCCGGAAACTTCGCGGCGAGCACTGCCTGAACATCTTCGTCTCGTACGAACTGAAGAACAAGCTGAGGCAACTGGCGCAAAAGTATGACCGGACAACGGCCGACATAGTTCGGGCCGTTCTGAGGATCGGCATCCCCATGATGGAGGGCCTGTCTGCGGCTGAAGAGGTCATGGTGAAAGAATACGTGCAACTGTTTCGGAAGCTGCGGCAGGTCAAGGCGCTAAAGGAGATCTGAGCCGAGCGGGCCGGGGCTACGGGCAGGGGGCCGGAAGAGGATTCGGTTCAATGAACAGGTACGAGATCAAGGCCGTAAGGTCACCGACGTCAACGATGCCGTCCGGGCCTCCGTCAACATTTGCCTCCGGCAGGCAGTCAAGCCCGGGGTAGGATCTGACAAATAGATAACCGATCAGCGCGGTCAGATCACCAATATCGATAACCTCCTCGAGGTCACCGTCGATATTGCCGGTCAGCCCGAGGCAGCACGGTGTCTCGCTGCTCCAGCCGGTCAGTCTGGCCATCATCCACCACCAGGCTTTTCCCTTCAGGTAGCAGTTGAAACAGTGCGAATGGGCGCAGATGTCGCAGCCCGGGCAGGTGTGGGTGGCGCACCAGTCGTAACACCAGGCGCAGTAATCGGATTCGACCGGATAGAAGTTGCCGTCGGGATCGTAGCTTTCGATATCGGCAAAGTCGTAAAGCACTTTGTCGTTAGTCGTGCAAAAATTGCGAATCTGGTTGTTCCGTGCGTAGAGGTTGCCCTCGAGGCCGGTGCTGTCCAGGTGCCCCGTCATGTAAACAAACCTGACAGCCGGGTAGTCCGCCTCCAGTTCCGCCATCTTGTTCAGGTAAATGTCGATGCCTTCTTCGGTGTTGTCCGAAACGCCCGCGCACCAGGAGAACATGGCGACGTCGCAGTCCGGGTTGGCGTCGAGGTACGTTCGCGTGTACGGCGCCCAGGAGGTGTCGCCGGTGAGGCCGAGATCGTCGGCACGCTCATAGAAATCCGGCTTGTCATAGGAGCCGTTTTCATCGTGCAGCATGACCAGACCGGTCATGATCTGGCTGCCGTGGGAGGTGTGCAGGTAGTAGACGTGGTAGTTGCTTCCGATAGTTGCGATAACCGAGCCGGGGATGATGCCAAACTCACCGACCGCGGAGTGATCGGCGATAATGGCTTCGCTCCAGGCAGTCGCGGGTACGGAGACCGCCGCCAGCGCAATCAACACCACGGCGACGACCGGTACTGAGAATGATCTGAGCATCAGTGCTCCTCTAGTCCAGACATCGATAAGAATACCGAAGACTTCAGACAAACGATCCGGTGTAACCCTCTGCGACAACGCATGCCCCCCGGCGGCTCTTTAGCGCCGCAGGGGCCGGAAAGTACAACTCGCCCGAACCACCGGCTTCCCCGGTGGCCCGGTAATGGCGTTCGATAGAAAGTATACTGCTTTTTCCCCTCGCGTCAAGGAAATCCGGGTTTGACAGCCCTGATTACCGGCTTACAACTCCGGATCGGCCTGAGCCGCAAGATCACAGAGCCGGTCGGCCGGCGAGCCGGACGCGCGGGCGCACGTCCGGCTAAAGACAGGACAGCATACTCAAAGCTACTGGCAGTCCGCTGGCGGCGGATTCGGCGGGATGAACAGGTACGCGATCAACACCGTCAGGTCGCCGATGTCGATGACACCACCGGCATCACCGTCGATATTGGCCTCCTCCGGACAGGGCAGCGGCTCGGTAGGCGGTATGAACAGGTAGCGGATCAAGGCTGTCAAATCCCCTATGTCGACTTCATCGTCCGGCTTCCCGTCCACGTTGCCGGTGGTCCCCATGCAGCAGCCTTCCATCGACTCCTGCAGTATCTCCTGAGCCGTCAAAGCACGGTCGAAGATCTTGACTTCGTCGACGACGCCCTCGAACCGATCTCCTAATCCTTTGCCTACGATCAGCGGGCTTGTATAGCTGGTGTTCAGGTCGGCGTTCATCATGTATGGAAAGCTGGGATCCAGCTCACCGTCAACGTATATCTTCACTTCTCTATCCAGAAACGTAATAGCGAGGTGGTTCCAGTCGTCGACCCGGATCGCCTTTGTGGTCAATGGCGCGTCGCGCCAGCCTCCGTTGTAATAGGCGAAGTTGACCCGCCCGGAGCCGACAACCTGCATCTGCCAGTTGGCGTCATTCTGCCATTCCGGCGTCCTCTTGACCACCGGGCCGTACGTGCCTTCGTCGGGGAGGCGATACGGTTTTATCCAGGCCATAAGCGTGATGGCGGCAGGTCTAAGGTATGGGTCGTCCGGTACCTGCAGGTAATCGTCGATCCCGTCAAACTCGAGGCCATGGCCGAACCGGCCGTCCACCCAGCTTGGCCCGTTCACCAGCAGACCGTCGTTTCTGATAAAGCTTGAATCATGCGCAATAGTGCCGGTACCTTCCTCAAACCTCCAGTAGCCGACAAGGGAAGACTCGCAGGCGTCTCCAACATTGTTGCTGTTGGCATCAATCTGGTCCGGATTGTAAACGGTCGGGCAGTTGTCACACGTGTCACCCACCTGATCTAGGTCCTGGTCCGACTGGCCGGGGTTATAGGTCAACGGACAGTTATCGTCCCACTCCATGACGCCGTCACAATCCTCGTCATACCACGGGCAGCCGAACAGATAATCGCATCCCGGCCGCAGGTTGTCCGCGTACCACACCCGCGCTGCCGCCATCCGGGCGTCCATGTCTGCCGACGTGCCGTTCTGCACCGACGATACCACCGAGTAGAACGTCATCGTGTCAGCGGCTCCGAGCGTAACGTTGTGCTTGAACGTCACGACACCGTGAAGGTCCGCATTCTCGCTCTCCAGACCGTTGTCGTACCCGGTCAGGCTGCCCATGAGTTGCCAGAACCGAGGCGGCTGCAGGGTGTCGTCGATAAACAGGTTGCTGTCGTTACGACCCGCAAACGCTCCCACGAAAGCCAGGTCGTTCACGCAGTTGTCCAGGTTGTACTCCGCGTTGGTGTACATGCCCAGGAAGGCATGAGTGCCCCACCGGTCGGCATGGTTCTGGCACCGCAGCGTGTCATCAACGTCGTCAGTACCCTGGTAGTAAATCGTCCGGTACTTGGCGTTCGGAATCCCGTTGTTGTTCGAAC